>SPCL01000011.1 GCA_004525335.1 Thermodesulfobacteriales bacterium | reverse complement strand
GAAAAAGCTGGACAATGAGCTTGCGGGAAATGTTACTGATCTTTGTCCGGTCGGGGCACTGCTCAACAAGGACACACTTCATGAAGAGAGGGTCTGGTACTGGAAGTTTAAGGACACTGTATGTTCTCTATGCAGTAATGGCTCGGTCTTATTGCGAGGGATTTCGGATATGAGGTTATGTATCTTATAACAGGGTGCCTGGTATTCTTGGGCTTTTTGCTTTTCACTTTTTTTCAACCGAGCAGTGAATCTTGAAAATGAACTTGTTATGAATTACTCTTGCGAGCAATGAAAATAAAAACTGGTGATCATGTATTAATAATTTCTCCTGATGAAAAGACCTTTCTTGTTGTAGTTTCTGAGAATAAGAAAATGGGAACGCACAAAGGTGAAATCAATCTTGGTGACTGTATCGGGAAATCATTTGGCGAAAGAATACATTCGAATTTAGAACACGCCTTCTTGTTGCTCGAGCCCACGCTTGAGGACAAAATGATGAAGGTCAAGCGGCACACTCAGATTATTTATCCCAAAGATGCCGCCTATATGATTCTGAAAACGGGGCTTCAATCCGGAATGAGGGTCATTGAATGCGGTGCAGGCTCAGGCTCTCTTACCATGGCTCTTGCAAATGCGGTAGCTCCCAGCGGAATGGTCTATGCCTATGATGTTAGGGAAAAGCATCTTGATAACGCAAAAATGAATATTGAAAATGCCGGATACTCAGATTACGTAGAGTTTAAATTAAGGCAAGCTCAAGATGGCTTTGATGAAGAAGATGTTGATGTAGTTATTTTGGATCTTCCCTCACCTTGGGACGGTATCGCATCGGCCGCTAAATCACTAAGAGGCGGCGGTAGAATTGCAAGCTTATCGCCTACTTATAACCAAATTGAAAAGTGTGTTGAGAATTTAGAAAAGCACGGTTTCGTATATATTGAAACGCTTGAATTATTACTCAGGTATATACAAGTCAGCACCGGCAAAACAAGACCTGTGGACCGGATGGTTAGTCATACCGGGTTTCTCACCTTCGGCAGAAAGATAATATCTGAAGAGCCCAATCATCAACAACTCAGTGAATTCGCTGCACCTAATAACTCTTAATGCACGTTTTTAAAGGAAACTTGAGATGAATCGTAATCGAAGAAAGATTTCATATCTCCTTTTACTTGTCTTAATCTTTGGGGCTTATTATTTTTTTGCAAAAACAGAGAAAGCCCCCGATTCTGCAGAGTACACAGTTCTTAAAGTTATAGACGGCGATACTGTAATAATAGATGATGCAAAGAATTCCCGTGTCAGATATTTGGGCATTGATACGCCCGAAATCGGACATCAAGATTCCCCTGGGGATCCAATGTCAAAAGAGGCCACAGATTTTAATGCTGATTTTGTTCAGGGGAAAAAAGTCAGACTTGAGTTTGATAAGGAAAAATACGATGTCTATGGAAGGCTTCTTGCCTATGTATATGTGGGAGATGTTCTTGTAAATGAGGAGCTTCTAAGAGAGGGTCTAGCGACCGTTCTTATTATTGAACCAAATGGTATGCATTCTGAAATTATTTATGATGCTGCTGATGAAGCAAAGAAAAAGAAAAAAGGCATATGGGGAGATTTGAAATATTTAGTGCCCCCCGACAGCAACCAGCGGTTTCAAACTGATCTTGATAAAGCTAATCGCTATGAAGGAAAACGAATAGTTGTTAGTGGGAAGATTGTAAGTTCCCGTAAATCCAACAAGGTTGTTGTCTTAAATATGGAAGATAAGCTCGATGTAGTTATTTTCCCAGATGATTGGGAGAATTTCGGGCATTTTGGTATAGCGCCCGAGAACTTTTATCAGGATAAAAATGTTGAAGTAATTGGAAGAGTTAAAATGTACAAGGGAAAGCCGAGCATTGTTGTGGATCACCCCATGCTTTTAAGGAGGCAGTTTTGAGCCTTGGTGATTTTTTGATAGAAGGGGCAAGAGAGCTTGGTGTTATAGTTTCTGATGACAAGTTAAATCTCTTTCTTTTGTATCTCGACAATCTAAAAAAATGGAATGAAGGGATAAACCTGACAGCTATTAGAAATGATAGAGAGATAGTGTTAAATCATTTCATTGATTCACTTTCAATAGTTCCTTTTATAGAAAATGACAAGAGTCTCCTTGATATTGGTTCGGGCGGTGGTTTCCCTGGGATACCGCTTAAAATTGTGCGCCCGGCACTACAAGTAACTTTACTTGATTCGGTAAATAAGAAAGTTTCATTTATGAATGACACTGTCAGGAAACTACAACTTAAAGATATTCATGCAGTCTGGGGTAGGGCGGAAGATATAAATAATAAAGTGCCTAGAGGAAGTTTTGATTACGTAGTTACCAGAGCTGTCGGGAGTATTTCAGATACCGCCAGGCTGAGCTCCCCTTATGTGTCTGAAAATGGAGCTATAGTGCTTATGAGGGGAAAGAAAGGGCCCGAAGAGTGGATTTTAGCAAAAGAGGAAATCGGGTGCGATTTTGAACTTGTAGATAGCAAAGAGTTTACTCTTCCACAAAGCGATTTAGTAAGAAGTATCTTTATTCTGAAACCAAATAGATCATCCAAAAGCTGAAATTCTTGACCACAAATAGTTTGAATGTTAGTTTAAGTGCTCTTTAATGCATGAGGTGAATATGAAAACTGTTGGTGTAATCGGGGGAAGCGGGCTTTACGAAATTGAGGGACTCACGGATGTTGAGTCTATTAGCATTGATACTCCATGGGGCAGCCCATCTGATGATTTAATCGTAGGCACTTTGGGCGATACAAAGATGGTATTTCTCCCCAGGCACGGCCGCGGTCACAAACTAGTGCCCTCGGAAATAAACTTTAGAGCAAATATTTACGCAATGAAGAAAATGGGTGTGGAATGGATTGTATCCGTAAGTGCTGTGGGCAGCATGAAAGAGCATATCTTTCCAGGTCAAATCGTTATTCCTTCACAGTTCTACGATCATACAAAGATTAGAGTTTCGACATTCTTTGGTGATGGAATTGTAGCTCATGTGTCTATGGCTGATCCCGTATGTGCCTTGCTTTCAGATGAGCTTTACAACGCCTCAATAAGCTCGGGCGCAACAGTTCATAAAGGCGGGACTTATCTTTGTATGGAGGGGCCACAATTCTCTTCCAGAGCTGAAAGCAATATATACAGAAGCTGGGGGGTAGATGTAATAGGCATGACTAACGCAACTGAAGCCAAGCTTGCCCGTGAAGCTGAGATTTGCTACGCTAGCCTTTCATTGGCTACCGATTATGACTGTTGGCATGAGCAGCATGACGATGTAACTGTCGAAGACTTGATCCAAACTCTGAATAGCAATGTTCAGATGGCAAGGAATATTATAAAAACTGTAGTTCCTGCAATTAGCGAATCCAGAGAATGCCCATGTTGTAATGCTCTTGAGAATGCGATAATCACCCCAAAAGAAGCTATCACTCAAGAGACTAAAGACCGTCTCGAAATACTAATAAAGAGGTATATAAAATGAAATTACTAGTTGTTGGTTCTATGGCACTTGATACAATTGAAACACCGTTTGGTAAAGAAGATAACATTCTAGGAGGCTCTGCATCATATTTCTCTTTGGCCGCCAGTATGTTTACCGATGTAGGGATAGTGGCTGTGGTTGGAAAGGATTTTCCGGAAAGCCATTTAGATTTACTGAGATCAAAGAACATAGATCTTCAGGGTGTAATCAGGGAAGAGGGGGAAACCTTTAAATGGGAAGGTAAATATGGTTATGATCTTGGAGATCCCGAGACTCTCGGTACCTATTTAAATGTATTCGAAGATTTTAATCCTGTAATACCTGAATCATATAGTAATGTAGATTACGTCTTTCTTGCAAACATAGACCCTGAGCTTCAACTAAGCGTGTTGAATCAAGTTAAGAATCCAAAACTTGTAGCGTGTGATACTATGAATTTCTGGATTAATAATAAGGTTGAGGAGCTTAAAAAAGTTCTTAAGCATGTGGACATACTGCTTATTAATGATTCAGAGACCAGAGCACTTGCAGGGGAGCCGAGAATTACGACTGCGGCAAGAGCAGTGCTTGATATGGGGCCTAAGGTCCTTATTGTGAAAAGGGGTGAATACGGAGCTCTTATGTTCTCAGGTGATGATATTTTCTGGGCCCCGAGTTTCCCGCTTGAAGAAGTAATTGATCCTACGGGCGCTGGAGACACATTTGCAGGAGGGTTTATGGGCTATATCGCAGGTAATGATATAACTGAACCCGCAGGATTTAAGACAGCCGTAGTTAACGGCAGTGTTGTAGCATCTTTTACAGTAGAGAATTTTAGTGTCAGAAGGCTGTCAGGGCTTACGAAACAAGAAATCAACACTAGATTTGCTGAATTCTTAAAACTGTCTAAAGTTGACTAGATATTATCAGTAAATACTGTTTTTTTGCAATCCAGATTCACTTCATTATTGAATCGGATTGCCGCTATTACAAGAATTGAACTTTTCACTATATTAAAATCGTATATACTTTCTTTGTATGATTGACCTCCATTGCCATTTGCTCCCCAATATTGATGACGGGCCAAAAACCTGGGAGGAGAGCCTGGAGATGGCCTCCATAGCCCATCAGGACGGCATCAAGGGCGCTGTAATGACCCCTCACTGGATTCAAGGCACCAACTGGGAGCCTAAATCATCAACCGTAATTGAAAAGGTAAATGAATTTAATATCAGATTATTAGATGCAGGGATAGATTTTAAGGTTTATCCAGGTATGGAGATAGGTATAACGGCCAATTTGGCTGAATTCGTTAGCTCCGGCCGCATACTGACACTCGCTGAGGGGGAGTGCTTGTTATTGGAGATTCCATTTTACTCGCTCCCTTATGGGCTTGAAGAGATAATCAATAGTTTGCGTAAGATAGGTAAGAAAGCCATATTGGCTCATCCCGAAAGAGGCAAGGAATTTCAAGAGAACCCAGCTAGAATTCTAGATTTCAAAGAACTGGGGGCATTAGTTCAGATAACTGCGGGAAGCTTATGTGGAGATTTTGGAGATAAGGCCAAAAAGTGTGCATTAGAATTTGCAAAGATGGGCGTTCTCGATATTGTGTCCAGTGATGCTCATTCCACCCGTAGAAGGCGCCCAATAGTATCATCAGGGCTTAAGGTATTAGAAGCTGAGATAGGCTCGGATAAAATTGATGAAATTATCGAGAATTCGTATAACGTCATAGGTCTTAAATCAACTACTTAACACTAAGAGTTGAAGTTGAGAATTTAGCCAGCTTTAGAATGCTGTATGAATCTTAATCTAAGATTATAGAGAACATCGTTTAGCAGCTTATTCTCATTATCATCCAAATTGCCGACAGTCTTGTCTTTTAGAATTTCCAAAATCTCAATAGTATGCTTAGCTGCAGGAAGATTTACCGTTATTTCCTTAAGCTGAGGGTCATGAATTTCTCCCATATGGATTAGAGATGAAGCGTTTAATGATAGTATGAAAGTGGAAAAATCCATTGTTAATCCGCCTGAGTCTTGCAGAGTTTGTTTTTCGCTCATAATTTCAGAATCTCCTTGTAAGCTAATTCTATTTTAACTTCTTCCTTTCATATAATCGCTGTATTTTGTTCTCGGATCATAAGGGCTAGATTCAGCTAGCTCTTCAAAAATTTTTTTGTCACTATCTTTTATATTATCAGGCATAACTACTTTAATCTCAACATATTGATTCCCTCTTTCTTTGGATTTTATATTTGGTACGCCTTTTCCTTTTAGTCTAAGCTTTGTGCCGTTCTGTACACCTGAAGGAATAGTTACCTTTGCAGCTCCGTCGATAGTTGGGACATCAACCTGTTTACCCAAGGCGGCTTCATAAAATGTAATAGGAAGTTCAAGATATATATCGTCTTGTCTGCGCTTGAATATGGGGTGCGGTTTGACCTTAATTCTTAGATACAGATCGCCCTGATCACCTCTTCCACTTGATTCTCCTTTGCCTTGTACTCTAATTCTTGACCCCGTGGAGACTCCCGGCGGTATCTTAACAGATAGTTTCTCTGTGTTTACATTATTTAGTTTCTGACGGCTGATTGTAATATCTCGAACTCCGCCTTTGATTGCCGTATCAAAATCTACTTCGATCTGATATTCCAGATCTTTTCCTTTTACAGGCTTTTCTCTTGATGCCTGGCTGAAAATATCTCGAAACCCACCACCACCTCTGTTGCCTGTGCTTGCTCTTGCCCTTGGGTCTCCTCCAAAGCCGAATATGTCTTTGAAAATACCTTCAAACCCAGGGAAATCTTGGGAGCTGTAAGTATATTGATAGTTGCCACCTCCGGGATCTCCAGCCCTTTTCCATGTAGTTTGACCGCCTGGTCTGAATTCGGCGCTTCCAAACATATCGTAGGTCTTCCTCTTTTCCTCATCTGAAAGGACTTCGTGCGCTTCTTGAAGCTCTTTGAACTTTTCTTCAGCTTCTTTGTTGTCTGGATTGTGATCCGGGTGGTACTTTCTTGCAAGACTGTGATAAGCCTTTTTCATTTCTGCTTTAGTAGCGTCTTTAGATACGCCTAATATTTTATAATAGTCTTTAACTGATGCCATTTATTTGTTTAAAGTGTCTAGCTGCCCAAAAAGATATTGTAGAAGACAGAATATCTAGTTGGTGATCCAACGTCAATTCATTTATGCAGTCCAAAAATCCTAATATGTCCTCATCAAAGCTCATACGTTTTTTTGAATAAACTCCATCGTTGCTAAAAAGAAGTTTCCATTTAACAAGATAATCTTTTAAGAATCCGGATCATCATGGAATAGGAGTAGTTGTCAGCTGCAATAGTTAAGTTAATTAGGCCTTTTCGACCGTGTCTAATATGTGTACGGCTATTTTGGTAAATGCCTTTGCCGCTGTGCTTTCAGGGTGCGATTCTACTATCGGAACTCCCCCGTCGCCGCCTATTCTTATCTGCGGATCAATAGGTATCTCCCCTAAGAAAGGTACACCAAACTGCTCAGCCATTTTTCTTCCTCCGCCTCTTCCGAAGATGTCGATTGGCTCTCCGCCCCCGGTTTGCTCTAGATAGCTCATGTTCTCAACTATCCCGAGTATCGGAACATTTAATTTCCTGAACATCTGAACGCCGCGCTTCACATCTATGAGTGCAACCTCCTGAGGAGTTGTAACAATTAAACCTCCGCTTAGCGGTACCGTTTGTACAAGGGAAAGCTGGGCGTCTCCAGTGCCTGGTGGCAGATCGATTACCAGGTGATCGGTGTCGTCCCAAATTACGTCTTCAATAAACTGTTTTATGGCTCCATGGACCATCGGTCCTCGCCATATAACCGTCTCGTCTTCGTTTACCAGAAACCCAATAGACATGAGCTTAAGCCCGAATTTGTTTAGAGGAACAATCTTGTTGTCCTCTGTTGCCTTGGGTCTATCTTTTATACCGAGCATGGTTGGGATACTAGGCCCCCAAATGTCGGCGTCCATGAGACCAACTTTATCCCTCATCTTGGCCATAGCCAGAGCAATATTTACTGCCACGGTGGACTTGCCTACTCCGCCTTTTCCGCTGGCTACTGCAATGTAATACTTGATATCGGGAAGCTTTGCCGACTTTTCAGCTTTCGCGGGCCCCTGTCCTGGCGGAGCTGCCTTGGGTTCACGCGCTGATATCTGTATATCGACATCAGAAACTCCAGGAGTTTCCAGAACTGCAGTCCTGACTGAATCGCTAATTTCTGCTTTTAATTTGTCATCCGGCTTAGGAAGTACCAGAGATACATTGACTTTGGCTCCGTCAATCTGCACATCTTTAACGAGGCCGAATGATACTATATCTCTTGTAAAACCGGGATATTTTACATTTTGTAGTACTTTTTTTATCGTATCAGGACTAAGTTCCATAATTTGTGTTCAAGCTCCTTATCAAATTCCGAGTTTCTCTTTCGCTTCGTCAGACATCATATCAGGATTCCATGGTGGATCCCATACAACTTCAACCAATACATTTTTAGCCCCAGCGTCTTTAATGGCCTCTTCTGCCTGGCCGGCTATCATAGCCCCCATGCCGCAGCCCGGTGTTGTTAGAGTCATCTGCAGGTTGACGTTATTACCAGAGGAAATGGCTACATTGTAAATAAGTCCCAGGTCAACAATGCTGACAGGTATTTCCGGGTCATATACATTCTTAAGAGCGCCGTAAACTATGTCCTCAGTTAATTCGACATTTGTATCAGGCTTTTCAGTTTTATCGAATTTCTTAAAGCTAACCCCTTTATTCGCAGAGTCTGCAGGAGTGTCAGGCTGTATTGTTATTATTTTTTTCATTCCCATGCTGTAACCCTCCCAAATTTTTCTTGTCTGGTGAAATACTTTACCAGTCCAGTTTAGTTAAACAGTTTACCAGTATTTATGTAAAGCTGTAAGTTTACCCTAAATCCCTATATCTTAGGTTTGGATGTTTCCGCAGTAGAAGGTGGAAGCACCGGCAGCTTTAGAGCGTCCTCTGGTATCTCACCTGTTAGAGAATCTAAGAAGATCACGATATTAGAGATTTCCTCATCGCTTAGCTGCATTCCCAATTGACTCTCGCCCATAATGTAAACAGCTTCTCTGATATCCCAAACCTGACCGTCATGAAAATACGGGTATGTTCTGGTAATATTCCTCAAAGACGGCACTTTGAATACGTATTTATCAGCTTCTTTGTTGGTAATCTTATATCGTCCCAAATCTTCTTGGTTCTTGTAGGGCTTGACGACGCCGAATTTCTGATACATTGAGCCGCCAACTCCAGCTCCGTTGTGACAAGTTATACAAGCTTTGGTCATAAATAACTGAAGACCTTCTTTTTCCTCAGGAGTTAAAGCGTTGTTGTTTCCATTAAGATAATCATCAAACCTTGAAGGGGTAACAAGAGTTCTTTCAAATGCCGCAATCGCATTTGCGACATTGTCGTAATTAACGGGCTCATCGCCTTCAAATACTACTGCAAATTCCTCACGGTACTCAGGGATTGAACTTAATCTCTGTATTACCAGCTCAGAGTCGGGCATGGCCATCTCAAGCGGATTAAGCACAGGGCCCTTGGCTTGACCTTCCAAGTCCGGCTCTCTTCCGTCCCAGAACTGGGCTATATGAGTTCCGGCATTTAAGACTGTAGGGGCGTTTCGGCCGCCGGTCTGAAAGTTGTGCCCAAGTGATGTCTCGACATTGTCAGAGCCATATGTGGCGAGGTTGTGACAAGTGTTACAGCTAATAACGCCGCTTAATGAAAGCCTTGGATCGTAGTAAAGTTTTTTACCTAACCGAACCTTCTCGGCTGTTGTAGGGTTTGCCTCAGAAGCAGGCATAGTCTCAGCAAGCGGTTTAAATATGGCTTGCGCCTGTTTTTGGATCTTTTGATCATCCGATTTTGTGTTCTGACTGGAGTTCTGCGCATTTGTTGGTGTTAGAAAGAAAGCGCCAAAAATAATAAATGCTGTAAGAGTAGCTGTATAAATAGTTAATCTCTTTTTCATTGTTAACTGCCCCCGTCTTAGGATAGGCTTTTCAAGTTGAATCCTAAATTTATTTTTCTCCTATTAACCCTATCTTCTGAATTAATATGAGAGAATATTATATCAGGGCAATATCCAATATCAAATAATAATTTAACCTAGATAAGAATCATTTGCATTTGCTCAGGGGTTAGTGTTAAACTATCTAAGTGTTTAGGGGAAAATAACTATTGTATTAGGGAAGTTGTATTGGGAAATTTAGATGACTGAAAATAATAATCTTGAAAAGCTTGTTGGTCTATCAAAGGAAAAGGGCTTAAAGCTAACTCCACAGAGGATGGTAATTTTTCGCATCTTATCTGAATGCAATCAGCATGTGACTGTGGATCAGGTTTATCAAAAAGCGAGCGCTGAATACCCAATGCTGTCTCCGGCTACCGTGTATCGCAATATGGAGCAGATGGTGGACGCCGGGCTCCTTACGCGGCTGGATTTAGGCGGGAGTTCAATGAGGTACGATACTAATTTAGAAGAACACCACCACTTTGTATGCACAGAATGTGGGAAGGTGTCAGACTTATACTTAGAAGATATTCAGTACAAGATGGATGCCAATCGTTCCCAACTAGGCAAAGCCAAAATCAACTCCCTTGACCTCCACCTGCAAGGTACTTGTGGAGAGTGTGTGTAGGAATCGTAATTTTACAAAAGTTTGTATCTTGAAACATCCAACCACTATAGTATATTTACAGCCCATAAATTCTAGCAGTTATTCACGTTAAAAAAGGATAGTATCTAACAACATGGAATCGCTCTTCAGCGGCAATCTCTCACTGATCATATTCTTCCCGCTTTTAGGGATACCTATCATCCTTTTTCTCTCATATTTATATGAGGATTCAGAAGAATCAATGAAGATTGGGGCTTTGGTTGTAACCCTTATCGAATTCCTTATCTCTATTCCATTATTCACCAACTTTGAAACCGGCAGCGCTGCAATGCAGTTCGTACAAAAGATTCCCTGGATTGAGAGCTTAGGTATCAGCTATCACGTTGGGCTAGACGGTATAAGCCTATTTCTTGTGCTGCTGACTACGTTTATTATGCCGATTACACTTCTAGGGTCATGGCGCTCTATTCATAAGGGCATGTGCGGATTCCTGATATTAATGCTCGTTCTTCAGACGGCGCTAATAGGTACCTTTGTTGCTCTGGATATGATTCTTTTCTTCATATTCTGGGAAGCGGTGCTTGTCCCGATGTACTTCATTATAGGAATATGGGGAACGGAAAGAAGAATATATGCGGCAATAAAGTTTTTTCTTTACACAGCTTTCGGAAGTGCGTTAATGCTGATTGCAATACTTTTCCTCTTCTATTTGCATATTGAGCAATTTGGTGTTGCCTCAATGGATGTAGAAGATTTCTACAAGTTGAGCATACCGTTTGATGGAATTTTGAGCCCTCAGGGGTTAGCGTTCCTAGCATTCTTTTTGGCTTTTGCTATTAAAGTGCCGATGTTTCCATTCCATACATGGCTGCCTGATGCCCACGTAGAGGCCCCAACTGCGGGTAGCGTCATTCTTGCCGGCGTGCTTCTGAAAATGGGCACATATGGTTTTCTTAGGTTTCTGATGCCGTTTTTCCCCGATGCATTTATGGCATATTTGCCAGTCCTCATTGCCATAGCTATTATTGGAATTATTTACGGGGCTATGGTTGCGTTTGCCCAAAAGGATCTTAAAAAACTAGTTGCTTACTCAAGCGTAAGCCACCTGGGATTGGTAATGCTCGGTATTTTCGTTCTGAACATACAGGGAATGCAGGGTGGGATCTATCAGATGATTAACCATGGTATATCAACAGGCGCTCTATTTATCTTAGTTGGGATGGTATACGACAGACGCCATACCAAGAAGATCGAGGAATTTGGCGGGATAGCCAAAGTTATGCCTATATTTGCTGCGTTTTTTATGCTGGCAACGCTTGCATCAATCGGGCTTCCGCTGTTAAACGGTTTTGTAGGGGAATTCTTAATACTGCTCGGAGCTTTTGAGTTTAATTGGGTTTATTCAGCTCTCGGAGCAACCGGGATTATTCTAGGCGCAATCTACATGCTGTGGGCATACCAGAGAGTATTTTTAGGTCCGCTTAATAAAGCCGCAAACAAAGCGCTTCAGGATATAAACCTAAGAGAGATCATAGTAATTCTTCCACTCGCTATAATGATGTTTGTAATGGGTATATACCCTAAGCCTTTTTTAGATAAAATTGAGCCTTCGGTTGAGGCTTTGCTTAACTCTAAATTTAGTGTGATGGCACCAAAATCTAAACCTTCAGACGATCAGAATCCTGATGATGGATTCCGTCTAGTATTTCCTGAATAATATCCTCAGGCTTTATCCCTTCAGCTTCAGCTCTGAAATTTAATACCACTCTATGTTTTAGCACAGCAGGCGCAATTGCCCTTACGTCCTCTGTAGTTGGTGTATATCTTCCGTTTAGCGCTGCTCTCGCTTTGCTTCCGAATATTAGATACTGAGACGCTCTGGGGCCGACTCCCCATGCGAGGCCATTTTTTACAGATTCCGTTGTGCTTGGATCATCGGGTCTGGTTGCTCGCGCCACTTTTACGGCAAAAGAGGCGACATGGTCTGAGACAGGAACTCTATGTACTAGATTCTGAAACTCAATAATTTTGTTGGAGCTTAAAATTTTCCTTAGCTCAGGCTTATAAGTTCCTGTTGTAGTTCGAACTATCTCAAGCTCTTCATCGAATGAAGGGTATGTGACATCAATTTGAAACATAAATCTGTCAAGCTCAGCCTCAGGGAGTGGATACGTGCCTTCCTGTTCAATTGGGTTTTGAGTTGCGAATACTAAAAATGGGGTCGCGATAGGGTATGTCTCTCCGCCTACAGTTACCTTTTTCTCCTGCATTGCCTGAAGCAGAGCAGCCTGTGTTTTAGGGGAGGCTCTGTTTATCTCATCAGCCAGCAGGATATTGCAGAAGATCGGCCCATGAATAAATCTAAAATATCTCTTGTCTGATATATCATCTTTTTCAAGAACTTCAGACCCTGTTATGTCTGAGGGCATAAGATCGGGCGTGAACTGTACACGGTTGAAATTAAGGCTCAACACGTCGGCAAGGGTGCTGACTAGAAGAGTTTTTGCCAGTCCCGGAACTCCAACAAAAAGGGAATGCCCAGAGGACATAAGCGATATTAAGAGCAGTTCCACCACTTTTTCCTGGCCCACTATTACTTTCCCTATTTCAGATACAATTTCATTTTTAATGCGAAAGAGCTCTTCAACTTTTTGAATGTCTTCTCTATTGTTTTCCATTATCTGTTTCCTCATCGAGTAATAATTTTAGAAATTTTTCTTCTCTTTGTTTAAGTTCTGTCTGCCCCTGCTTATCATACAACATTATTAGCGAGGCGTGTACTTCGGGATCATAAGGATTAATTGATACTGCTGTTAAGTACTCTCCCTCGGCTTTGCTAAGATTGCCCTCATCTAAATATATCCTTCCCAATATCATGTGTATATCCATGTGACTGGGATAAAATTCAAGTATTGGGTATAGAACTTCTCTAGCTCTTTTTGTTTCTCCTATTATGTTTAAAGCAGACGCGAGCCTGCTTGATATTATAGGGGAGTATGGATCTAACTCAAGCGCCTTTTCATACTCAAAACTTGCAGGGCTCAGTCTCCCCCTTTGTTTAAGAAGGTCTCCCAGTCTTGTATAGTCTCTTGCCCTGTTGTTATCAATTTCTATCAAGTCTTCGCTGCCGTCTATGGATTTTTTTTCAGTATTTTTAATCCTGACGCCTTTAACACTGACGCCGGGTATCTTTTCTTCAAGGTTCTTGGAACGTAAATCTTTCTCCCAAGATTCATAAAATAGAGGGAAATTCAAATTTGTAACAGATTCTATCGCGGCTTGATAATCGTCTGTGTCTCTTATTGATTCGATAAGATTTACCAACGCCTCCTGACCCCATTTGTCCACTAGATGGCTTACCATCGTGCCCGACTGAGCGAATGCTAGCTGTGCTTCACGTGCGCTTTCGAGCATTGCTAGAGATGGGTGCATCTTTTCAATAGGCACCAATTCGTTTTTTTTGAGTGCTTCTGATAATATGGTTTCGTAAAATGGGCTGATTACATCGTTGTCTTTTTCTTTCCATCTTTTTTCCTCGTACTTGGCAATACCCTCGTGGAGCCATACGGGAACTCTATTCTCACTCTTTAGAAATACAAGATAGTGAACATATTCATGCGCTAAAGTGTCAGCCCACGTATATCCTTTAGGTAATAACCTGGGAGATAGAATCATTATTCTGTTGAACTTACAAATACCGACAACACCTGTCTTCTCTACATTCTTTGCCGGCAGAGTGGAGGCTAGGGTAAAGCTCTTCATATCGGGGTATATCTCAACAATTACAGGGTCTTCGGGATATGCCTCCAGATCAAGCCCTATCTCATAGCGAGATTTCTCCAAGACATCCTTTGCATACTCTGCAAGTATGATGTCTTTAGGATTAGCGTAGCGAATCACAAAGTTTTCACTCGTAATTTCCCTGAATTCAGGTGCGGAACTAGACGCCGCTACTATAAAATTAAGGAAACCGGTTTCTTCTTCTATCTCTTTATTTGATAGTGCTTTCTCTCCGTATTCATTTGCGCTTTGGTAATCCCCTTTATAAAAATCTACTAGCGATTTTAGATAGAATGAGCGAAATTTCTCGGCGTCTGTCTCGGCAATTTTCACTGCCTGATCTACAGAAACTGACGCACTGCTTATTTGCCATGTTTTAATGTCTTTTTCGACCTTATCAAATAGCTCACCAATTTCTGATGAACAAGCGGGCAAAGTTCCACCAATTATATAGGCCGTCAATAAACAAAATAGAATTAGAGTAGATATTAGTTTCATTTAATAATCCTGTCGTAATACTTTTTGTTTAACTCTATGTATCCCTCTGGTGAACCACCCTTCATTGCTTCTAAGATTCTTTGCTTGAACTCCCTTCCGATCTGTGATTCGTCGAGCTCAGGAATCTCGACATATCTGTTGTCTGATCCCTGTGGGCTTTGACCGGATTGCATCTGTCTCAGCATCATTGGAGCCGGGGACCCATTTCCCTTAGCACTCATTCTCATTTGCTGTAGCATATCCTGGGCTTGCTGTTTTGCTTCCTGGAGGGCCTTTAAAGCTTCCTCTTGATTAGATATAGCCTTTGAGACTTGACTCCCTTGGAGGTCTTGAGACGCGTTTCCCATAAAATCTTCTGCCTGTCCTAACTTCTCTCCCAGAGCAGGGCTAACAAAGAAACCACTTCCTAATTCTGATAACTCCTCAGTCAGATCACCGGTTTCCCCTTGTATCTCGTCCTGCCTTTCGGCCATATCTGCGAATTGTCCTTCGTTATTTTCTTGAGCGCCAAATCGTTCAAGGTCGCTTCGTATTTTCTTGGCAAGTCTGCTGGCGTTGTTGATTTCTTCAGATGCTTTACCTAAATTTCCAAAATTGAGATTGCTCATTTCACTAAGACCTTGTGTGCTTTCTTGAATACTCTTTGCATTCTTTTGGGCTTCGTTAAACTCCATGGCTTTTAGCCAATTGTTTAGTTGCTCAGTCTTCTCTATCATTTTCTCAATCAAATAAGCCCCATCAGGATTGCTTTCAATAGGCGAGCTGTTAGCTATCTTCGCTCTAGCTTCTTCAAGATTATTTGTAAGCTCCTTAGCCTTTTTCATTTCTTTGTCTATAAACTCTCTCAAATTCTCGCCTTGTGAATTTGGATTTTCCAGTAAGGATTTCTTTACTTCACTTGTTTTATCTTTGAGTGAAGATTCTTCCCTCTCAATATTTTCAATACGGGACACAAGTTCGTTTAACTTAGACATCTCTTTTGCCATCATGGAAGATCCAAAAGATTGCATGCCGTTTTCAAGGGATGCCATCATATTCTGCAGACTTTGAGACATGCTTTCTAACATCTCAAGCGCTTGCTCAATATTGCCCTCTTGTGCAAGCTTGGAGATTTGATCAAGCTTCTTTTGCATGTTGAGCGCTTCAAAAGCGTCCTGATTTAAAAAGCCTTCTTGAATATCTCCGCTAAGTCCATCTATCTTTTTGGCGAGCTGAGACATTAGTTCCTTAATTTGCTGTAGTTTTTCTTGAATCTGCTTACCAATCTCACTATTATCGCCTTCTTTTAGTTGATCTAAGAGCTCAGATAGTTCGCTGTATTCATTGAGCAAATCACTGCTTGAGCGTAGTGAATCAATTAATTTGTCACCTTTGAGCATCGAATCTAATAGTAATATGTCATCCTCAAACTCGGAGATTTCTCTTTTCATGAGATTCTGCAACCCTCCAATATCTAATTTTGCAAAAGACTCGATCAGATATTTTCTCTCATCTGAAAGGGTATTGAGTCTTAGGTCCATATTGGTTAACCCAACAAAAAATGTATAATCCGAATATTCATCTTCTGCCATACTCGACAGAGTAATATCCAGAGTGCTGATTGCGTGTTCGATTTTTTGTGTCAGCTTTTTTTGTTTTTTTAGTATTTCATTTGTGTCTATTACGCTAGGGATAGATTTTGGGTTTTGATCATTATCTTCATGCGTTAAGTTAATTTCATCACCAAGGATGTCTATTAGTTCTTCCATTAACTGCTCGGCGTAGTTAAGAGCTTCTTTATGTTTAGAACGGGCGTCTTTGAGTTTTATTGTAATAGGATTAGACACCCCTACTTTTGGCCCTGAAATAGTGTCATTGTCATACGCCAATACTCTGAGTTTTATTGTCTCACCATCTGCCGGATTTGTTCCGCTAGGTCCCCATATGAGCTTATCCTTAATAATATTTGTTTTAGTTTCTTTTATTGTTATTGGTAATTCAGATTGTGTTTTTTGATTCTCCCACGTAAGCGTCAATTTCGAAATATTAAAATCATCCTCTGCTTCATAAAGAATCTCTATGTTTTCTTCAGAGCCTAGCTCGATTGTTTCTTCTGAGGGGCTGCTTATTTTGACTTGAGGCTCTTTATCTGCTTCTGCCACTATCTTAAAAGATTCCGACGTTAAACCCTTAGAAGTTTCTGTGATTACAAAACTACCGTTATTAAGTACAGTGAATCCAGCTTTGATTTTTCCATCAGTCTTTATTACAGGAACTGAAACGCCGTTTTCAACTAGAAGAGAACCCTCTTTAAAAGAACCCAGCGGATTTGCTTCAAATTGAACTTCTGTGCCCTTAATAGCTTTAACGTCACCTGAGCCCCCTTTAAATATTTGAGGCTCTAGTTTTGTATATTCAGGATATTTAAGTGTTATCTCTATATTAGCGAGCTCTAGATTTGCTCCCGTAGTTGAGGGAATAATGCCTAAGCTGAAAAAGTAACTTGGGAAATTCGCCGGAATAAAAATTATAGCTAATAGAGCGAATAAAATTCCACCTAGAAGTGGAACAAAATATTTTTTAAGCTTGCTAAGTGGGTAAAGAGAAGAGAGGTCGAAGGATTCGAGTCTTAGAGTAGTTTTTGCAATATGCGCAAAGGCAAGATCATCGGATGTGCCCAATGCTCTAGATTGTTTTAAACTCTCAGTTAATTCAAGGGCATTTAAAGTGTCTTCTCCGAGTCCTGGGGATAAGTTGTCCAGTTCTGCCAAAAAACCATTTGAAACTGCCTTTGTGTATATTGGAGCAATGATAAACCTAAACACTGCTGATATTAATACTAAGAGGGTTAGAATCTTTAAAAAAGCATAATAATAAGGATTGGAAGATAATAATGATAAGAGTGAAGCCAGAGCGATTGTTATTGAAAATAATACAGCTATTATGGAAGAGCCTTTGAAAAGTAAGTACTTATCCTTTTGATTCTTAAGACTCTTTACTATATTGGCAAGTCTACTTCGTGAGTCAAAGCTTTCCATTCATATAAAATATTACCTCACACACCTGCACATTGGAAGTTGTACAGTGTGCTAACTATGCTATCCTATTCGGTTTTAAAGGTGTTTTAGAGCGTATGGGATTTAAAAAACTATTAACAAAGAAGATGGAGTTCTCAGCTTCACACCGTTATTGGAACCAGGAGTGGAGTGAGGAGAAAAACATAGAAGTTTTCGGCAAATCGGCTGGTCCCCACGGCCACGGGCATAACTATAACCTCGAGGTTACTGTTGAAGGTGAGGTTGATGCCGAGACAGGAATGATTATCAACCTCTACGAGCTAAAATCAGTAATGACTGAAGTGCTAGTAGATTTTGATCACAAGCACTTAAATGAAGATAACCCCCATTTTAAGAGCCTTGTTCCAACTACCGAGAATATAGCTCGCGTGATCTGGGAGCTGCTAGAGGAGAAGCTTGAAAATAATCCAAAGTGTTCTCTTTATAGGGTAAGACTCTATGAAACGCAGGATCTTTATGCTGATTATTGGAGAAAGTGAAAATTAAGGAATACGTAAGCCTTACAAAAACTTATAGGTTCTCAGCTGGACACAGACTATTTATTAAAAGTTTGTCTGATGAGGAGAATTTTAAGATATTTGATACATGCTCAAACCCTAACGGTCATGGTCATGATTATTCTATTGAGGTAAAGCTGACTGGGGATATTGATCCGGAGACCGGGATGATTTATAGCCTTGAAGACCTTGATAAAATAATGAAGCTTGTTATTGAAGACCTTGACCATAAGAGGTTGGACATTGAAGTCCCTTATTTTGAAAATGATCAGCCAACCGGCGAAAATATTGCCAAATATATATGGAACAAGATTAAACCTAGTCTCAGTGATAAATTGATACATCTCAAACTGAGCGAGACTTCAAATAGTTATTTTGAATACTATGAGGAGGGGAATTACCCCTATGAGCGTTAAAAAAGCTATAAAAGAGATTTTGCTTGAGATTGGCGAAGATCCCAAGAGGGAAGGGCTTAGGGATACTCCTGATAGAATGGAGAAGATGTTTAAGGAGCTAACCGCTGGATATCATATGGATCCAAAAGAGGTAATAAATGAGGCGATTTTCCATATCAAATATGATGAGATGGTTGTAGTAAAGGATATTGAGTTCTATAGTCTTTGTGAGCACCATATGCTTCCTTTTTTCGGCAAATGCAATATTGCTTATATACCCAATGGAAAGGTTGTAGGGTTAAGCAAGATCCCAAGGATTGTAGAAGTGTTTTCTAGACGGCTTCAAGTTCAAGAAAGGATGACGGTGCAAATAGCAGATTTTCTCAAAAAAGAGCTTGATCCTCTGGGTGTTGCGGTAGTAGTGGAGGCCTATCACTTATGCATGGCTATGAGAGGGATAAAGAAATCTGGAGCAAATATGCTTACGAGTTCGATGCGTGGTGTTTTCAAAAAAGACGAAAGGACCAGGGGCGAGTTCCTAAGCTTTATAGGTCGGGACTTGAAGTAACATAGACAAAAAAGAAGGCTACAAGATGATTTTTGATTTGCTCAGGATATAATATAGGCTATTAGGTTAAGGATGAATAACTATAAATGCTTAGAACTGTAGTTTTAGGAATTAGTTATAAGACGGCCCCAATAGAGGTTCGGGAGTTATTCTCTTTCTCACAGGAGAATCTTGAATCGGGTGTTCGCCAACTAAAGGGCAAAGACCACATTGAGGAGTGCGCAATTCTCTCTACATGTAACCGTGTAGAGATATATGCAGTTTCTGAGAATGTTGAATCATGTCTTGAGAGTATTAAGACCTTCCTTTCTGAGTTTCATGGCATTCCAGAAGAAACATTCTCTCCACATCTTTATTATTCAATCGGTCATATGGCAGTAAGGCATTTGTTTAATGTGGCCTCAAGCATTGACTCTATGGTTGTTGGGGAGCCACAGGTTTTGGGTCAGGTGAAGGGTGCCTATAAAATGGCAGCATCTCAAGGAACAACTGGGGTAATTCTAAACAGACTATTCCATACTTCCTTTTTCGTTGCTAAACGAATTAGGACTGAGACAGGGATTGGCTCACATGCGGTTTCTATTAGCTATGTAGCTGTTGAGCTTGCCAAAAGAATTTTTGATGACCTATCTACAAGGTCGGTCATGTTGATCGGGGCAGGTGAGATGGCGGAGATTGCAGCTCAGCACTTAATAAGAGCAGGAATAAATGATTTGCTTATTGCTAGCCGGAAATTTAAAAATGCTGTAGAGCTATCAGAAAAGCTAAACGGCAGGGCCATCAGATTTGACGAAGTTTTTTATCACTTAAAAGATGTGGATATTGTAATTACTGCTACCGGATCTCAAGATTTTATTATAAAACCCAACCATGCTAAAGAAGCGCTTAAGCTCAGGAACAATGAACCTATGTTTCTGATCGATATAGCGGTCCCTAGGGATATCGATCCAAGGATTGGAGATATATCAGATATTTACTTATATGACATAGACGATTTAAAGAATGTGTCGGATGAAAATATAAAAACTCGTAAAGAAAGTCTGCATAAAGCCCAAGAGATCATAATTGAAGTAGAGAAATCTTTTGAATCTTGGCTTAACGGTCTAAAAGCTGTTCCTGCCATAATAGACCTCAAAAAAAGATTTGAAACAATAAAAGAAATTGAACTTGAAAAAGCGTTTGATAAGCTTGAGGGTATTTCCGAAGAAGACAGGTATGTGATTGAACTTATGGCATCAAGAATTATTGGTAAAATACTCCACAACCCACTTACAAATCTAAAAAAGGAGTCTTCCACATCTATGGGAGCATTGTATGTGGATTCAATTAAAAGACTTTTTGAACTTGAAAAGGAACTCCTGCTCCTAGAAGAAGAGGAAGATGAAGCAATCTCTCAGGATAGGGACTAGGGGAAGTAAGCTTGCACTCTGGCAGGCTAATCATATTAGTAATCTTCTTTCAATAAGTCATCCCGAATTAGAAATAGAAATCCAAGTAATAAAGACCACAGGTGACGCTGTTTTAGACTCTCCACTTTCTGAGATAGGTGGTAAAGGTGTATTCGTTAAAGAGATTGAAGAAGCTTTGCTCTCTGAGAATATAGATATAGCTGTTCATAGTATGAAGGATGTTCCCACTATTCTCCCTGAAGGGCTTGTAATAAGCGCTGTTGCTAAGAGACATGATCCTAGAGATGCCTTCATATCAAAGACCGGGCTAACCCTAGCAGAGCTTCCAGAGGGCAGCAGAGTAGGCACAGGAAGTTTAAGAAGGGGATCACAAATCCTTCATCATTTTCCGAGTCTCAATATAGTTTCTATTCGAGGCAATGTTGACACAAGAATAGGAAAGTTGAAAGAAAGCGGAGAGTTTGACGCAATTGTATTGGCTGTAGCTGGTCTTGAAAGGATGGGTCTTGGTGGGGAGATAACTGAAATTATTTCTCCAGAGATTATGCTGCCGGCTCCGGGACAGGGGATTGTTGCAATAGAGTCCCGCGTAAACGATCAGGAAACCACTGATCTTCTTAGGAAAATTAATCATATAGAAACAGAGATAGCGGCAATTTCAGAAAGGGCATTCTTATATAGACTCGGAGGAGATTGCAACGTGCCCGTAGGTTGCCATGCAAGTTTAAATGATAATTTTGTTAACCTAAGTGGAATCATTTCTTCTCCTGACGGCAAGGTTCTTATAAAAAACGATACAAGTGGCCCAATTGAGGAAGCTCGGCAACTTGGCGAAAAACTTGCCGATATGATGTTGCAAGAAGGGGGGAATAAGATATTAGAGGAATTAAGCCCATCTTAAATACTGTATGTTCAAATAATTTTGCAATCAGATATTCTTTCATTACACTTTCATAGTAATCTCATAGTCCTATAGGAGCAGGTAGTGTCAGCACAAAATCCCTCCGAAACATATTTCGCATTTCTAGATGTGGAAACAACAGGGCTTGATCCAAACTCAGGCGATAAAATCTGTGAGATTGCAGTTATAAAAACGGTTAATGGTCAGATAGCGGATGAGTTTGTGACTCTTCTTAATCCAGGGCGAAACATTCCCGAACGAGCAGTATCGATTCATGGTATAACTCAAACAATGGTTAATCGAGCGCCGTTCTTTAGAGATATCGCAAACGATCTTCTCAATTTCTTAAATGATACTGTAATTGTTGCTCATAACGCTAGGTTTGACCTAGAATTTTTGAGATCCGAGCTTAGAAACTTAAACCTATATTTACCTGAAAACAACATTATTGATACTTTGGCTATAGCTAGAAGATATTATACTTTTCCTAGTAACAGTCTTGGGGATATTGCTCGATATATTGGGCTGCCGATTGATAAACAGCACCGTGCACTGGCTGATGTTACTACTACTAAAGATATATTAGAGTACTTTATGAAAGATTTAGAGAGAAGAGGGATCAGGTTAAAAAGTCTAAAAGATATACTTAAACTCCAAGGAAAATCTGTGGAGCTAAGGACTTCAAATGAATTAGTATTACCCACCGAAATAGAGCAGGCTCTAAGAGAAAAGAGCAAGCTTGAGATTAAATACCTTTCCGCATATAAAGAAGAGACATCTACTAGAGTGATTGAACCTTTTGATATCAGCGTAAGTAAAGCAAACACCTACATACACGCATACTGTCACCTTAGGAAAGAAAGGTGCACGTTCAGACTGGATAGAATATTGGGTATTAAGGTTTTAGCTTAAAGAAGTTTATCTTCGTGCCCTGTCTGATCCGATCCTTCCGACCCGTTAGATTTTTCTGGGCTGCTATCTTTTTCAGATGGATTAGTTTTATCAGAATTGTTGGATTTAGATGCATCATCTGAGGAAAGATCATTTCCTGTGTCTGAATCAGGGATTTTGCCAAGTTCGAGGTTTAGATCAATGATTTCAGCTTCTAATCTCTTTGATTCTGCTATTAACTTTTGATTTTGAATCTTCAGATTGTTAATATTTAATTTAAGATTAGCAATGTATTTGTCCAATGCTTCGCTGTTTTGTTTGATTTTATCAAGCTCTTCCTGAGTTTGCTCAAGGCTGGATTTTGTGGTTTCAAACTCATCATTTTTTGCCTTATTTTCACACCCTGCTAAGAATGAAACTGACATCATTAGTGTAATAACTAAGAATAGCGCGTTTAACTTTTTCATGATTATTGTACTCCTCCTAAAGATTCTCTTAATACTGACTTTAATCTATATTTATTGAGAGTACTTGTCAATAATATTTATTAAACTATAGTAAGTTAGAAGTAAAACTTGACAGTTCTTCGATATTCCCATACCATATACCTCTTAACTCTGACGCGGGGTGGAGCAGCTTGGTAGCTCGTCGGGCTCATAACCCGAAGGTCGTAGGTTCAAATCCTACCCCCGCTACCAGAATTCCTTATTCTTTCCAGCAGGTTACCACTGCTAATAATTTCCGAGATGTTCCGTTAAGTAGCAATGTGACCAAATTTGTGACCATCTTATATACTGCTCACCATTAATAATCTAGTAAAAACACGATGCGGTTACCTACATTCAGCACATGGATACCGCACTCCAGTTCAGGTAGAACTGGAGTGCTACAGGATTCATAATTCGCATGACAATGCTGCTTGAGTATTTTTGGGTAGGGGAATACATCTATTTTTCTCTCAATAGTGAACATATACGTTTTGTTAACAAGAGCTTATCTCTGTGAGATAGTGGGATCATTGATAATTAGACGAACCCTGAAAAGACCACTATTGGTAGGGTAGAGAAGGGGGTTGACTCCCTTGGCTATAACATAAGCCCCAAAGTAGGCGCAGCACGCTGCTGTGGATAGCCTAGGTCAGGGCTTATTCAACGAGACACAAGCTTAAGGTCCCAATATTATGAGTGTGCTGTCACTCTACTCAGCCTGGAGCTTGATTTCTATTAACTTTCTCTGCGAGGCCTTAAATATTGCATCCTGAGTATATTGCGCAAACGTCTGCAGGCAAACATTTGCCACCCGCGGTGGTAACAGCTCAGCTTTGACTTTTGCTGTTGCGTCTTCTGTGCATGGGTGGTCGTCCTTATTTGTAATTTCAATCATGCAACTGCCACCATTCGTGGTGCTGTCCACCACGTAAGCGTTCATCATTTCTCCATTTTTACCTTCGGCCATAATCGATGATCTCACTTCTGTATCCGAATCTATTGTTGTTTTGATAATTTCAAGTTTTCTCTCATAAACTGTCCCCAAGCACGCCGCCGTTGGTGGTACTAGGTAGAAGTCACACGGGCATTTCTCGCATGGGAAAGGTTCGCCGGTCCCGGCTGTGCGCTCGTAATTTTCCCTCACCCTCTCGCATGCCTGTATGTCTGAATGTCGCTCTGCATGCATGCAGTCCATGGCCTCACAGTATGAGACGCATAGCCCGTACGCCGCTCCTTCTTCATAATCACATATGCCTTCTTCGGCCGGTGTCATCCCATCCGGGGTCTCGGACATCGCATTATTACCAAAAAGCACCCAAGATGCTAAAACTAAAGCAAGTACGTAATAAATAGCTGTTAACGCTACGGAACTTGATAGGTCCTT
>SPCL01000193.1 GCA_004525335.1 Thermodesulfobacteriales bacterium | reverse complement strand
TTCTTTTTCCTGATTAAGTGGCTTCTAAAACGCTCTGAATACCTATTGTTAAGATTTCAGGTACCCCGGCTAGCAGCAGGTATGACCATATTGCCGATATTTCTATATACGGCCGTTGCCGGTTTTTCAACTTCTACAGTAAGGGCGTTTATAATGATCGGCCTTTATTTGCTTTCAATTGTAATTGGGAAAAAAGAGTACAGGGTTAATACTCTTAGCGCTGCAGCATTAGTAATCCTTATATGGCATCCATGGTCACTTTTTGAAGTATCATTCCAACTATCTTTCGCTGCGGTATTTGGAATATTAATAGCTCACAAATTTTATCCGTTTAAGTTCAATACCCTAAAAGACAAATTCTATAGCTTGTTAAAAACTACAGTTGCAGCAACGCTTGTAACATTCCCACTGGTAGCAAATTCTTTTGGAGTTTTACCTCTAGTGTCTATACCCGCTAACTTAATATCGGTACCTCTAGTCGAATTTATAATTGTCCCAATAAGCTTATTATCATTCATTGGATTTCTGCTATCTCCTGATCTTGCTGAGATTTTGATATCAGTAAACATATTCTTTATCGAAATGCTTACGTTTGGAGTTGAAGCAGTGCTTAAGATTCCATTTTCCTCACTTACTATACCGCCTATGAATACAGCGAGCTGGGCACTATTCTTTTTGTTGGTAATAACTTTAATTCTAAACTCGGTCTATCCAAAAATTAAATTTATCATTCCAGTTGTCGTTTTAGGCTTAGGGCTTTCTCTTGTTAATCCATATGCAGGGAAATCCACAAATGGACTATTAGATATTAGCTTCCTTGATGTCGGAGAAACAAAGAGTCTTGTCTTAGTAAAGCTTCCAGACAATAAAAACATCGTTATAGATGGAGGGTACTCAAAAAATGATAGGAACGGGTATTTAGAACAAACTGTAATTACAAAATATCTATTAAAGAAGGGAATTAAAAAAATAGACCTCTTAATTCTTAGCTCCACTGACAAAGACACACTAAGCGGGGCCGTTCATCTCATAGAGAAATTCGAGGTGACAACTTTACTTACTAATGGCGACAAATTAAGCGGCACCTTGTGGGAGCGCATTAATAATAAAAATATAAAATGGGATAACTTATCCAATGCTGAAGAACTATTATCCGCAGGACATGTTAAGTTTAAGATTCTAAGGCCCGAAAAAGGTTTTCTTGTAGAGGATTCATCAATACCTGACCCTATAGCTTTTAAAATAAAATTTGGGGAAGATAGCTTTCTTATAGGCAACTTGCTGAATAGAGCCTCTGTTCAAATGGAAATGATCGATCAGTATGGACGAGAGATTGTTAGCACAGTCTTATATATGCCAAATATTCCCAATGTAAATATAGAAGAATCTTTTGCTAACTTCATAGAATATGTATCTCCAAAGATATTAATTACAGGAAATACTAAAATGACTTCTGAGCAGTTAAGAGAAAATTTGCCGTCACTTAATGAAGAAATTGCAATTCTAGAAACTGATAAAGACGTAACCGTAACAATAACTTCCGATGGCAAAAAATTAGAAGTGAGATCTTTTACTAGTGAAAAGGAATTAGATTTACATTAAACTAACAGCCATGAAATATCTTATCCCCTTAGTTGTAATTGCCGTCCTGCTATTTTATTTTTTCCTACCCGCAAGTAATGATGAGGATGCATCGAGCAAAATTGAAGTTGTTCTAAATCACATAATAAGCTCAGGAGAAAGAAAAGATGTAAATGTATTCATGGAATATTTTTCACCTGATTACAAAGACAGCTCTGCAAGAACGCGTCTTGTCATTAAAAAGATCGTTCAAAAAACCCTTGATAGGTTTGAGTCTATGGAAGGTGGTTATTCAAATCTCATTGTATCTACTATTGTAGACGAGCGTGGGGATACTCAAACCGTAGCAAGCCTCGATATATGGATAAGGGGTATAAAGTCAGGAACTACATATAAATTAATCGGGACAGAGCAGAATCCTAAAAATGTCCATATGGTATTTGAGAGTGTAATGCTAGGCGGATGGAAAATCTTAAGCGTAGAAGGAATCAAGTAAAATAAAGATTACTCATCCCCCCCTTCCATTTTTGCATTTATAAAATCGCTTAGTATCTCAACATCTGTATTCTTAGCTTCTTCAACTGTGCCTGTAAAAACAATTTTGCCGTGATAGAGAAATGCAATCCTGTCGGAAATTTCAAATGCACTTTGCACGTCGTGAGTAATAATAACTCCTGTAATACCGAACTTTTCCTGCATATTTCTTATCAAATTATTAATTCTTGTAATGTTGGGGTGATCAAGCCCTGTAGTAGGCTCATCATATAAAAGAATCTTCGGATTCATAGCCATTGCCCTTGCCAGTCCTACACGCTTTTTCATACCGCCGCTTAGATCTGAGGGCATTTTGTCCTCAATATCCGGAAGGCCGACCATCTCAAGATTTCTTGCAACTATTTCCTTAATTTCATTTTCGGGGAAATTTGCGTTTTCTCTAAGCGGATAAGCTATATTTTCCTCAACTGTAAGAGAATCAAATAGCGCTGCCCCCTGAAAGAGCATGCCCATCTTTTTTCTGACATTTACAAGCTCTGTTTCATTCATAGGAACAATGTTCTCACCTTCTACAATAACATCGCCTTGGTCAGGTTTTAGGAGACCGGTTATTTCTTTGAGTAAAACGCTTTTCCCCGATCCACTACCACCAAGCACAGTAATATTTTCACCGCGTTTAATAGAGAGATTAACTCCAGTATGCACTTCTTTTGTATCGAAGGCTTTGTAGACGTTATTAATTCCTATTATTTCTTCAGACATTCAATAACACATCCTTTAAAGTTTGGATCCCAGTATTAGATTCCTATCGATTCTAATTAGAGTGGATCAATTTGTCAAAAAAGGGCGGACGGGGTCTAGAATTGTTGTATCTAAAAATCTTAAATTATTGACTTTTAGTGCAGATAGATGTATAAAATGATAAACCAGAACAACTGACTGGGTCGAAATGAATCTCCAATTACAAAGGTTGTTTGTAGATAGCGAGTAGTAGTTTTATGAGAAGACAGAATGCTAGTGCTGAGAATCAGCTTGAAGTTAATATCAAGTTTTTAACTCAATTCTTAATCCACCCAACGAAAATAGGAGCTATTGCTCCGTCTAACGATAAGCTATGCGATTTGATAACTGAAATGGCAGAACTGTCCAAAATATCAAGCGTTATAGAGTTTGGGCCTGGAACTGGTGTAATCACTGAGAAAATCCTAAATAAAATATCTAAAGATACAACCTTTTTTGCAATGGAGATCAACGAAACATTAGTTGAGGCTACAAAAAAACGCTGCCCGGATGCAACCGTGTATCTTTCATCAGCATGTGATGCTAAAAAGTATCTCGAGATTCATGGTGAGAAAGGATGTGACCGAATTATAAGTAGTCTCCCATGGTCTACATTTAATGAGGATTTACAGAATGATTTAATGGAAACAATAATGGATATTCTAAATCCAGGTGGTAAATTTCTCACATATGCATATGTCCCGGGGCTAGTCTTTCCATCAGCAATCAGGTTCAGAAAGAAACTGAACGAAAAGTTTGATAAAGTTAGTAGAAGTAAAATCGTCTGGTCCAATTTCCCTC
>SPCL01000045.1 GCA_004525335.1 Thermodesulfobacteriales bacterium | reverse complement strand
TTGGATTCTCCGCAACCGCAATAACCAGAGCTTCTTCTGATGTTAGTTGTGAAACTTCTGCTATTACCACTTCTTGTTCTACAATCACTTCCTCCCCAAAACTTCTAAACGTATTTATAAAACATAATACAAAGAGAATTATAGCAATGAGTATATGGCCTTCAAAAGTTTTTACTCTCGTTCATGTGGATTTACCGCTCTTACATATTGTATATAATAAGAAAGGAAATTTGAACCCTAAATATAAAACATGACTTTAATTATGATTTGCGAAATGATAATTGACGACTTCAATAAAAATAGGAGTAATTCTAGATACAAAGTTATTGGTTTTTAGTTCGTTTTGTTGTGCACTGCACAATGCGCTTTGCACTTGCTGTGGTTTGTAAACTATCGTTATTACAGAAATAATAATTTTTTTTGAACTTTCTCACATACAGATTTGATTTAACTGTTTCTTATATTATAATGATAAATCTATTTTCAAGGTTCTGTGAAAAATTGCAACGTAAGGAGATAGGAGCTTATGAGCACGGTGAGAAATTTCTCAAAAGAATCACTTAAAGTGATTTCAGCAAACAAGGGGTTACAGATCAGAGACGGTCTGGATAACGAATACCCGGACGTATATACAGACGAAGTTGTTGATGCTTTAAAGGCGTTATCTGTTTTCAATAAGGATCAGAAGTTGCTTATGGAAAAAAGATACGCAAGAAGAGCTCAGAGAGTTCGTAATAAAGAAAGGATCAGATTCCTCGATCCACACGATTTTATACCAGGCACTAATATTAAGGTGCAGGATGCCAGAGACGGCAAGTTTGTCGGATCTGAAATCCCCCATGATTTACAAAGACAATGGATACAAGGCACTGGACCTGCGGCAAAACCTAACTCTGCTTTAGAAAGCAGTATTCGAAACGTTGCTTATGCTCTGCTATCAGGTGCCGACGGCTGGATGTTTGATGGGGAAGATGCTCTAGGGCAGATAACTTCAATGTCGCTCGACAACCAAAGAAACCTTAAGCTGGCTATTAGCAAAGACCCTAAATTTTTAAAAGTGGCTGAAAAAGTAGCCGGAGAAATAAACACATGGGCTAAAGGATTTTTAGGCAAAGAAACAATAAAGGATTGGAAAAAACAACTTGATTTTACAACTATTATGTTTAGAGCAAGAGGACTTCATCTTGATGACAGACATATTCGTGATGAAAACGGTTTAGCTCTTTCGGCTTCAATTGTAGACATTGTTCTTTTTGTTGTTAATAACTACAAAGAACTAGAGAAACGAGGGGCTTCAATTGTACTTTATCTCCCTAAAATCCAGACTGCCGAAGAAGCGGCTTTCTGGAACGAATTGCTTAGCGCTTTAGAGGAACATCTCAATATACCAAGCGGTTTTATAAAGGTATATGTTCTTATTGAGCAGCTTGAAGAGACATTCCAGTTAATGGAAATCCGCGCTGCGCTGGGTAGACACTTTGTAGGATTTAACACCGGTAGATGGGATTATATAAACAGCGTCTCTGATGCTATGGCTTGGGATAAATATTTTATCAACCCAAACATCGAGCCTATCACCATGACTTATGGTTATATGAGAAATTATGAAGACCGGGTCAGACGAGCTGTAAACACACCGGATATTAAAGGCAACTTCGCCCTATGGCAGGGCGGTATGGAACCTAACATCCCAGTAGGTTCTAAAGAAGGTGTTGAAAGCAGTATGGAAAAAGCACTTGCCGGAGCAGTAAGAGAACAAAAAGAGGGTGCCAGCGGAAAGTGGGTAGCCCACTGGAAGATGGTACATATTATTAGGCCTGTTTGGGAAAAGGTTGGGGATGATAACCAGCTTGGAAGAAAATTTCCTGCCCTTACATATACCGACGAAGATGCAGAAGGACTCACTCTTCTCGAAGAAGCACCTAGAACAATTAGGGGAGCTCGCAACTTAATCAGCGTTGCTCTTCAGTATGGAAACGCTTTCGGTCAGGGTTTTCAAGCTGCGGCACTTAAGCCTGCAGATTTCTTTGGTAACGACGACATCTTATATCTAATGGAAGATGCGGCAACCGGAGAGATTCGTTTAAGCATCTTGTGGGAATGGCTTCACAAGGGTGGAAAACTCAATGAAGCTGATAAAGAAACAAAAGTAAAAGCTGGGGACACATTCACAGTTGAGCTTTTTGAAAAACTCCTTGAAGAAGAATATAAAAAATTACTCAAAGCAAAAGATAAAGACGTACATGATGATTCAAAACCAACAACGCTTCCGATTGCAAAAGAAATCGTAAGAGCATATGTGTTGGACGAAGTAAAAACTCCGTGGTACATAGATCTGCTCAACATTAACCTAAATAATCACGATCTAGCCACAGCAAAAGAGAGGATAACAAACTATATGGACTCATTTAGAAAAGACGGTACAAGAATAACAGAAAATCTGGATTTCGTTCCTGAAAAGGGGATCGACACATCATTACAAGATGAGATGGACGATTTTGAGAGGGAGGTCCACGAAACAAAGCAATATTTTGCAAGCCCTCGTTTTAAAGGTATTGCGCGTCTTTACTCTGCACGCCAGGTAGTACAACAACGGGGAACCCTTGATACTGATTATACAGTTGCCAGAGTATATTCTGCGCAATTCTATGACAGGTTAAGAGAGCTGTTTGCTAAAGGCGAACAGATTACAAGTTTTGGCCCATATTCACCTAGCCAGATTGTAGCGATGAAACGTATTGGTATTGAAGGTGTATACCTTGGCGGATGGGCAACTTCAGCTAAAGGTTCTAAGGATGAGGATCCAGGGCCGGATCTTGCAAGCTACCCGCTTAGCCAGGTTCCTGATGAAGCTTCTACATTAGTAAGGGCACTTTTAACAGCTGATAGAAACCAGAAGTTCTTTAGATCAAGAATGTCTGATAGTGAAAGAAAAGCTACTCCAAAATACGACTACAGACCATTTATCATAGCTGACGCAGATACTGGACACGGCGGCGATGCCCACGTAAGAAACTTAATACGTAGATTCGTTGAAGTCGGTGTTACCGGATATCACATTGAGGACCAAAAACCCGGCACAAAGAAATGCGGGCACCAGGGAGGCAAGGTGCTTGTTCCAATAGATGAGCAAATTAAGAGACTAAACGCCGCAAGGTTTCAGTTAGATATTATGAAAGTCCCTGGAATCATTGTTGCTAGAACTGATGCTGAGGCGGCAAATCTCTTAGACGGAAGAGGGGATGAGCGCGACCATCCGTTTATTCTTGGGGCTACAAATACAGATGTTCCGGGCTATAAAAACTGCTATCTTGCGATATTAAAAAGATTTTATGATAAGGGCATTACTGATGTTAACGGTCATAAGCTTTATAATATTTCAGAAGACGAATATGAGCAGGCCTATAAATGGTTCGATCAGGTGGGTCTAACAGCAATTATCGATGAAAGCATACAGGCTCTTAAAGACGGCAAGGAAAGAAGTATTAGCAAGCCTCTAGACAACGCAGCGTCCAAATTTGTAGAGATTTGGGAAGCTGAGTCTGCTCTAATGACCTTTGCTCAAGCCGTTGCAGAAAAAATGGAGTTTCAAATTGAAGAGGGTAGAGACTTGGATATGACCATTGAAGAATGGCTTGATTTCGCAAAGCAGGTTTCTTTCCATTATGCAAGAGAAAAAGCAAGATTAATGGGAATTGAGGCATCATGGGATTGTGAGCTGTCCAGAACACCTGAGGGATACTATCAGGTTAAGGGCGGCATTGAATACGCTATAGCAAAATCTATTGCTGTTGCACCATATGCTGACTTGATTTGGATGGAAACAAAGACTGCAGACTTGGAAGAAGCGCGTGAATTTGCAGAAGCGATTCATGAAGTTTATCCTGATAAGATGCTTGCTTATAACCTTTCTCCTTCATTTAACTGGGATACCACAGGTATGACAGAGGATGAAATGCGGATATTCCCAAAAGAGATTGGGAAACTAGGATTTGTCTTCGACTTTATTACCTACGGCGGACATCAGATAGACGGACTTGCTGCAGAAGAATTCTCAACCGCTCTTCAACAGGACGGTATGTTGGCGCTTGCCAGATTGCAGAGAAAATTCAGGCTAGTTGATTCTCCTTACAAGACACCACAGTCACTTGTTGGAGGACCGAGAATGGATAGCGCATTAGCTGCATCCTCTGGTCGTACAGCAACTACAAAGGCTATGGGTAAAGGGTCAACTCAGGTACAGCATCTTGTTGAAACAGAGGTTCCACCAAGACTCCTGGAACAGTGGCTTGAAATCTGGAGAGATCATTATAACTTTCCAGACCACTTCCGAGTACAGTTAAGACCTCATACGGCAGGTTCAGAACTCCTTGAGCTTGCAGTATTTGATGAAGGAAACAATAAAATAGCTGATGTTATTTTCTCAACCATTCATGACCGTATGAGAAAAACATTTATATCGGTAAGGGATCAGAACACCTTTGATGCAGAATACCGTCAGAAGCGCTTAAATGCGTTGCTATCCCTTTTCTTGATACACCGATATAAAGGAGTTGCTATTCACTACGTCAGCCCAACTGCTGATAACCAAATGCAGACCAAAGGAATGCAGAAGCATGGAATCTTCGGAGATGTCCATATGGAAGTAGGGGACATAATTGTTGCTGAGGTAAACCCACCTCGTATAGCAGAGCTTCTTAAGTCTAATCAGAAAGAGCTTAAGAAATTTATTCAAAAGAATTCAACAGCTAAGAACCCTGTTAAAAAGAAAAAGTAAGTGCCTTAAAGAAAGTATAAGCCGAGCCGGAGACTATAGACATATAGTCTCCGGTAAAGCATAATATGCCTATAAACTTCTTGGGGGTATTAATTTCTAACTATGGAAATTTTAGGACCCGTAATTTATGCACTTGGTCTTTCCGGTTTTGTAATAGCTGTTATTATGCGTGCTCGAAAAGAACAGGATAATGATCAGGATTAATTTAGTGAAACTGTCCATTACAAAGATTTGAAGAGAATATCAAAACCTCTGCTAGCCTTATAATCTTATCTTAAATCTAATCTGCTAAACTTTATTCGTTTGTCGGCTCAGAATCGGCCGAAGATGAAGTTGCGCTAGCCTCATCGCTTAAACTCTTTGAGCTGCTGTGGGTAGATTCTTCTTTTTCAGGTACCGGAGCTTCGCCGAATGACTTATCAAAACCATAATCTTCCAGAATAGAATCATACATCTCGCAAGCCTTGTTATATTCACCTGAATCAAGAGGTTCTTGCGCTTCTTGAAGGCGTTTGCCAATTGTAATCTGCCACTTCTGAATTCATTTTACTCTGAAAATTCAAATCCATCAGGCCCTTCATTACTAGCTGATGTTTGTTGAATGCCTGCATGTATTCCGTGCACTATGCAAATGCAAAGTTGGTCGATATTACTAAAATTGCAATTAATAATAAAGTTCTCATTCTATTCTCTCTGTGTCTTTTCTTTGCTTTTATAATTTTGCCTTTCTCTTGATTTGCGCAGGGAATAGGCTTGATATTCATCTACACATTTGTCCGAGCAGCAGCTATTAAACTCCTTGCTGCAATTCTCACACAGTACGATAAAATCATCACAAGTTGGGTTCTTGCAGTTCTGATAACGCTCACAACTCTCTTTGCAGTGTATACAGTTAGTAATAGGTTCTGCGTCCGGGTCAACATCCGAAAGGAGTCTTTGGTCAAATACAAAACATTTACCTTCCCAAAGAGTGTCAGGGTACTGTTGGCAGAAGTCGATTATGCCGTTTTGTAATTGATAAACATTGGTAAATCCTTCCTTAATCATATAAGAAGTTGCTTTTTCACATCTTATTCCACCGGTGCAGTATGTTATTATCTTTTTATCTTTTATATCCTCTAGTGATTTGAGCGCTTCTGGAAATTCGCGGAAAGTTTCTATGTCAGGTGTAATAGCATTTTTAAACTTTCCAACCTCTGATTCATAACTGTTTCTGGTGTCGAGCACTACAAACTCTTCGTCGCTATTGTATAGTTCCATTAGTTCCTGAGGTGATATATATTTGCCTCTATTGTCTAAGTCTAATTCCTGATCCATTCTTATAATTTCTTTCTTTTGACGCACTATCATTTTCTTAAAGGGATTAAATGTTCCGATTTCCTCTTTGAAATTAATATCAGAAAACTGACTATGGCTTGTTAAAAATTCTTTATAATTATTGATTTGATCTTCTGATCCACAAAGTGAGCCATTTAGGCCTTCTTTAGCTACAAGTATTTTTCCAAGCAATCCTTCATTTATGCAGAAATTGAGTTGCTGCTCTACAAAATCTTCAGGATTGTCTATATCCGCAAATTTATAAAATAGAATTATGTATATCTTATCCATAATAAGTTTGTTAATTATAACTGATCAAAACTACAGTAAAAGTGCCTTAAATAAAGAGAAGAGGAAGCAAGTCGTTTCTGATTTGCTTCCTCTTTCTTAAAGGAGGATGGAGGATGATTTAAGTGCGTTACTTAACTTTCATAAATAATATAAAGCGTTGTCCTTAATAAGTCAAGTCTTTTTTTATTCTTCTTTGAAACAAATACATAATATTGTTTAAAGATAGTGAGTTGCTGCTGAGAGGATTCTTTTCTGAAAGTTGGGAAATCGCCCGATGTGTAATATCTTTGACATTACTGACTATGATCAGGAGATAGAAAACTCTTGCTCTAAACATCAATAAGTAGTACTTAACTTATCATTCTACAATAGCTCATTGTGCCTATAGTAAAGATGTTTTGAATAAAGAAAAGGGGAAGCAAGTCGTTTCTGAACTGCTTCCCCTTTCTTAAAGGAGGATGGAGGATGATTTAAGTGCGTTACTTAACTTTCATAAATAATATAAAGTATCTCTCTTAACAAGTCAAGCATTATTTTTTCCATCTTGTCATTGGTTAGGGGGGTTCTCTTTGGTTATAGGTTTTATCCGTTCCCCGAGAGGATTGGAACGTCCGGCCTCAGGATTAGGAATACTAATTAGCTAGTCTATAGCATTATATGGGGTTATACAGAGTTGATATAAGGCACTGTCATTACACGACATTTGGATATTCCTTTATATTCCTTTATACAGGTTTATACAGATTCTACCTTTCAGTTACTGACAAATTCACTGACATTTCCTGTAACTTTTGCTCTATCTCATATATTGGTTTTTGAAGTGAATATTGACTAATTATATCATCAAGAGTTAAACCTTCTTTTTTTGCTATCTTTTTTCTATCAAAGTATCTAGGTTGGATCCCTCTTTCCTTTTCTTACAATTAAATAAGGATCTTTAGTTGTTAATTCAATATCGCCTATTTTTAAGTTAGTGATCTCTGCTACACGTAAACCGCTAAAAAGTGCTAAATCCACCAACATGTAACGTTTTACCCATGTTTCACGTCCATGCAATAAATCCAGCTCAGATTTGTCTCTACATGTTTTTATTAGCCTTGCTCTTTGTTCAAGGTCTAAAATCTTTTCTCTATCTATGTTGTAAGTGGTAGATTTCATTTTTTGCTCTATATATTATAGCCTATGGATAATATGATTCCCCAGGAGTATGTGAAAAAGCGCTTAAAAAAGCCAGAAATCTCTAATTTACGTGGTACAGCTTTTGGGTAAGGCTCACTTATAAAAAATCTAACTTATACCTTGGTACTATTTTAAGGGGGCAGGTCATTGCAGCCCATAAAATTAGGGTAAACTGTATAAATCCCGGTACAACATTAACGCCTCTAATACAGGACCTCCTTAAAACCGATGATACTGAAGCGAAAAAACAAGCGAGACTCTCAAAATATCCAATTGGCAGATTCGGCCATCCGGAAGAGATTGCGGCTGCAGCGCTTTTCTTAGCTTCAGATGAAGCGTCATTTTCAACGGGCTCTGCGCTTAACATAGATGGAGGAATGACATCTATGTAAAAGGGCTTAGGTGCTATTAGCGCTATGTTTTAGAAATATGTTTTACTGAGTAATGCAGCTCGGAAGCTGCGGGGTGATCAAATAAATAGCAATACAACAAAGACGTTAATGAAAGCGGTGGCAACATGCTGACCAGCAAGATGCCGACCTTTGAAGAGTTATTAAAACCGCTCCCTATATACTCTCCCAAGAGATGGTATTACGAGGGGGCGTCACTACTGCTCAGATCAATAGGTACGCTTTCCCGAGGAATTAAAACCGGCTACACGCATGGGTTTGACTCCGGGATGATTATGAACTACGTATATGAGGATACTCCTCAGGGAACGTTCTATATCGGGAAGGCTCTTGATAGAGTCTTTCTGAATCAAATTACATGTAAAGCTTTTAGGTCTATCAAGGAAATCCAAAAAAACATGATTAAGGACTACCTCGCTCAAAGAAACGGAGTTCCAACCTTTATTGCTGATCTCGCGTCGGGAAAAGCTGACTACCTTTACGATGCGCTATTGGAAACAAACTCTCAGGCAAAGATTCTACTTCGCGATATTGATGAAGAGGCACTTAAAGAGAGCGAAGCTATAGCCCAGAAGTTGAATCTCCCAAATGAGCTGAGATTTGAGCTTGGAAGCGCAATTGATACCGAAAGTCTTAGAAAAATCGATCCTGAACCGGACCTTGTAATCGAGGTCGGACTTTATGGAATTATTCATGACGATGAGCAAATCAGGAGACATTTCTTAGACCTGAAAGAGATACTCAATCCAGAGGCAATACTGTTTAATGTTCAGACTTATAATCCGCAGATTGAGTTAATAGCAAGATCGCTTGTGAACCGTGACGGGGAGCGATGTGTCTGGCACCTTCGCCCCGTAGAGCTTGTAATAGGATGGGCTGAAGAAGCAGGTTTTGTTGAGCCCCAGATTGTAATGGACGATTGCGGAGTTTATGCAGTCGTTATGATGAAAAATCAGGAGAGGTAATTTTAAACTATGAAAAAACAAAGATTTGTACCATCTTGGGAAAAACAGTTAGGAGAGCAGTCTCTGTCGGCTCCTTTTTTGTCCGGGAGGATTAAGTCTGTAATGGCAAGCCCTCATGCAATGTGGAACTATATGAGCTACCGTGACGCCATTAAGATACTGGGCATGGAACCCCAGGATATCTACAAAGACGGACGGGTTGACCTGGACCCGAGTGAGTGGGCTGATTTAGGGTGGATGACTTGTTATGCAGGCCCTCCAGAGAGCGCTGTAATAGCAATGCGAGAGCAAACAACCGCTGAAAATATGAATCCCTATTCTCCTGACCTTATCAATCCACTTAGAGATGCTTGTGCCCAAATAAAATTCAAAAGAGAAAGAAGCGACCGATTTGAGGTTATAGGTACAGAGGGAGCACAAGCCGGAATTTCGTACACGCTTCAAACTTTCATTAATCCTGGAGAGGAAGTAATTATTACAGACCCGGGCTATTTCCACTTTGAATCAGCAATCCTTATGGCCGCGGGAGTACCGGTAAGGATTCCGGTTACAGAGCATAACGGCTACCGTTTAAACCCCGATGAAGTAGAGCAAGCAATTACCCCGCTTACAAAGGTCTTACTTGTCTGCAACCCTCTTAACCCTTTTGGTACGGTGCAGACAAAAGCAGAATTAATAGCTCTCGCAGAGATATCTAAAAAGCACAACATTTTAATAATTGACGATTTTACTCATAACACCCAGCGTATAGATCCTAATGCTGTTCACTACCCTATTACTTCTCTCTGGAAAGAGACCGATGTTGATAATGTGATTTCAACCTTTAGTGTCTCTCACGGATACGGCATGGCGGGGGTCCGACTTGGGTTCTTAGCCGGACATCCTGATTTGATGAGAGCCTGTCTAATGTCCAAAGTGGGCTTAACCAGGCTTAACACAAATATTGTCTCCCAATACGGCGCTCTTGCAGCTATTAAGGATGAGGGATATGTAAAGAGATCAGAGGCGATTGTCCGTAGAAACTATGCCCTGGTCAAAGAGATTATTGATCAGACTCCGGATGTAGTGATCCCGGTAGAACCACAGTACGGGTTTTCTATGGTTATAGATGTCTCAGGTACTGGGGTGAGTGCACAGGAGCTTACCGTAGCCCTATTTAAACGCCGTGTTGCTGTCTATCCGGGAGATGGCCTCGGGAGCATAGGAGCAACCGATTATATAAGGCTCAATATTTCAAGGCCGGACACTTGGGCTTTTGAACATTTCAGCAAATCCTTGCCCGAAGCTATCTTAGAGGCAAAAACCGGTGTTTATAAAGAAGGAGTTTGTAAATTTTTTGAGGAGAAAGGAACAGAGAGGGCAAGAAATATTTCAGAAAAGATAAACAAAAATTAGCACCCATGCCAAGACCGTGGGATGTAAAGGAGGTTCGGTATGAAACGAGTTGCAACAATCTCCCCAGTGAGGGGATGCAGTGTTGAGGAGCTTCGGATGAACTAGAAATACAAAATATAAAAACCAATACAGTTAAAACTCTTGAAATTTTTCCCGGCATCTTTATTCTCTCACCAGAACGAATTTTTTAATATTAAACTATTTCTGGTAAAAAAAATCAAATGCAGGGACAGCACCCGGATTTAGGTATTGCGACAGAGAAACTTAGGTATATCTGAAGCTTAACTGCGCTGTGCTCTCATAACCCGAAGGTCGTAGGTTCAAATCCTGCCCCCGCTACCAGAATTATTGTTTAATTCGAATATCTTATAAAGATTGTTCCGCACTATCTACTTCTTCGATTCTGAAATGTGACCAAATCTGTGACCATTTGGTTCTGAATTATGGTTAGATAGAGCCTCAACTGCATCTTTAAGACTATCCTCTGTATGTGCATACCTTATAGTTGTTTTTAAGTCAGCATGGCCAAGAATTTTATTCACTGCTCAATATTGCCTGTATTTTCGACCATTCTTGTTGCAGCCGTATGTCTGAGGTCATAACTAATAAGTAGAGATGTCTGGTTTATCGTTTGCTTCTATGACGAAATTATTAATAGTGCTGGTTGCAAATTTTGAACCTTCCTCTGAATCATATACTCCTTTGTCTAAATTATCTGCATATTGAAAAAGGTATTGATAGAGTTTTTTGTTTTCATATTTACTATTAAGTTTGATGATTTCATTTTGAGAGAATAGTTGTGACCATGCGTCTCTTACATCTTCCCAAAACTCAGCGGTGTTAGTCCAATAATCTATTCCGGCACTAAAGTCAGTATCTGTGATTCTTTCATAACGATTTAAACCTGCTTCTTTTACTAGGTACGGGTTTTCTCTTATTGGTGTTCCACTTTCATCAACGACTAATTTAATATTATCTTGCTCGTGAACCCATCCATTCTCATTGATTATGTGCCTGTTTCCACTAACAAGAACGTTGTAGTCATCCCTGACGCTAAATTCTCTTCTTGGAAGCGGGCGCCACGTGCCGGCAGTAGTCCATGAAGAATAGTTTCCGTCATGAATCCATTCTCCAATTGCCTCATATCTTGGTGAATCATCAACTTGGTATACTGCCTGAGACCATTTACCTTTTGATACTTCTGACGGAATTGTTTTCACTCGCCATGTATTATTACCTATATACTCTAGCACTGTATTGTCCTCATACTTCCAGTCATGACGCCAGTGCTTGGCTACAAACGGTCCCTCAATTGCTCCCTGAACATTCTCTACATACATAACGAGAATATGCTGAAGACTAATAAAAGCCCCACTGTCTTCTATCACTTTCACAAACTCTGTTGCCCAGGATTGATAAGGATTTTGCGGCTTGTAGCCACCTCTAAGGGGTACTGTTTCAATAAAATCGAAAGTAACTCTATAATCACCAGCCATAGCAAGTATGGCTCTTCTATCTTGTTCGAACTTGCTAATTCCCGGCTCATAAATGGACAGCCATACGCTGTTCTCGGAGTTATCCAGTAAAACAGGGGCACCTTTTGTTGTACCTCCTCTCGGTTTTAATTGACTATTCTCGCCGTATTGCCAGCTGAATGTATAAAGTCTTTCTGAGTGAGGGTTCTGCCCAGTAGATTCTGGGGTATTTGATGCTTGAGGGTCGTTTTTCTTATACCCACAGCCGGCAGCAAAGAATATAAAGAAGATAATGATTAAGTTCAGAACCATTATTCTTTTCATTGAAGTTTCCTTAAATAATATTCAGAGAGTATTTAGTTAATATACCTCATCTGTATACGATTTTTATTATCCCAATGACTATATGTATACATAAACGGCTCTTTTCATTCGAATGAGGAGGTTCAAATCCTACCCCCGCTACAAAAATTCCTTATTCTTTCCAGCAAGTTACCACTGCTAATAATTTCCGAAATGTGCCGCTAAGTAGTAATCTGACCAAATATGTGACCATCAGGTGTAGAATTAACACCTCAGGATTTCAAATATGGACAAATTATGATTTAAAATAAACCATAAATCAGTCTCGAATGTAGTGATATTAGAATTCTTGATTTCTATCTGTTATGCCTGCTAATAACTCATTGAAAAAATATGTATCTTATGTGAAAAATTGTACTGCTTCCCCTTTAAGAACCTAGTAGAAAACTTGATGCGGTTACCTTTATTCTGCACATGGATATAGAACACCCATTCAGGCGGAAGAAATGTATTACAAGAATAGTGATTCACATAAGAATGTTGCTTGACTATTAGATTGCAGTACCAAGCCTTTATAGGAGACCCTCATTGAGTATGCTATAATTCATTTTAAAGCCTAAGTAGTAGTTAGCCGACTATAACATTTTTTTATTAAATTACACTGAATGACGAGGGAGAACACAATGATGCAAAAACTAATGTTACGCACAGGTCTGATGCTGACAGTTATGTTTATAGTAGCTGTTGCGCACGCACAAGATACTAATAAGCTGAGCCCGTCAGAAGCGGAAGCCGTCGCGAAGGAAGCCTACATTTACGGTTACCCTATGGTGGAGAACTATAAGACCATGTATGCATACGCCATCGATAAGAACAACCCGTCGTATAAGGCGCCGTTCAATCAGATTTACAACGCTCCGGGGGTTTATACTCCGCAGGACACAACCATTGTCACCCCGAACAGTGACACTCCATACTCGTTCCTCTGGGCGGACCTGCGAGCGGAGCCTCTGGTGTTAGGCGTGCCTCAAATCGAAAAAGAACGTTACTATTCCCTCCAGTTCGTCGACCTCTATACCTACAATTTCGCCTACGTTGGCACCGCTGCCACTGGTAATGATGAGGGAAAGTTCCTGCTTGCCGGTCCCAACTGGAATGGCCAGGTACCCAAAGGCGTTAAGAAGGTGATTCGCGCAGATACTGATTTCGTCCTCATCGGCTATCGCACTCAGCTCTTCAACCCCGCAGACATAGACAATGTTAAGAAAATTCAGGCGAGCTACACAGTACGACCACTGAGCCAGTTCTTGGGTGAAGAAGCCCCCCCAGCACCCCCCGAGGTGGATTTCCCACCCTATAGTCCGGATGGGGTCAAGACGCTTGGGTTTTTCGACTACCTCAACTTCCTCCTCCAGTTCTGCCCGACTGTTCCGGGCGACAAGGAAGCGCGTGCGAAGTTTGCCGAGATAGGCATCGTGCCCGCTAAACCATTCAATTCGGATAGCTTCTCCCCCGAGGTGAAGAAGGCCCTTGAATCTGGGATGTCCGCTGGCCTGAAGGCCATAGATGAGAAGGCGGCGACTGAGAAATCGGCTGCCAACCTGTTTGGTACCCGTGAGTTCATGAAGAACAACTACCTGAAACGCGCAGTCGGGGCGAAGATGGGTATCTATGGAAACTCCAAAGACGAAGCATTCTACTTTGCGTGGCGAACCGATACTAACGGCAATGCGCTTAACGGCGTTGACAACCGCTACACACTTACCTTCGAGAAAGACAAGCTGCCTCCGGTCAATGCGTTTTGGTCAGTAACGATGTATGACGGCAAAACCCAGCTTCTAGTCGCGAATCCTATTGACCGGTATTTGATAAACTCGCCGATGCTACCCGAGTTGAAGCGTGATGCTGATGGTAATCTGACCATCTACATACAGAAAGACTCACCGGGCAAGGACAAGGAGTCCAACTGGCTGCCTGCTCCAGATGGACCAATCTATTTGATACTGCGGTGCTACTGGCCGAAGAAGGCTGTCCTCGACGGGCAGTGGAAACTTCCCCCGATAGTTCGCGTAGAATGAAAATGGCGTATGTGTTCTTTCTAACATTACGCCATAGCTATCGTCGGAATAAACTGACCTGCACACCAAAATGGACCCAAGCAAAGTTAGTATGGGTCGACCGAATATATTGACAATTGGGGAGCCCACAAATTCTCTATAATTCCAACTTAACCCCAGGTTGACAAAAGGGGTGCAGTGTTTAAGTTGGAATTATGAAGAATGTTAGGCTTCTTTACGATTCTTCTGACCTCCTATACATAGGGGCTTCATGACCTTCCCCCTAGTAACTGGACCAGTTAAAAGTAGAGAAATCTGGCAAAATAACATTATTCAAGAGGAGGTATTTTGCCATGAGGAAATCTAGGTTTACCGAACAACAAATAGCGTTTGCCTTAAGGCAGGCGGAGACCGGCACAAAGGTATCCGAGGTATGCCGTAAGATAGGAGTAGCAGAGCCTACATTCTACAACTGG
>SPCL01000268.1 GCA_004525335.1 Thermodesulfobacteriales bacterium | reverse complement strand
TTTGATTGACAAGAGATTGTTTTTTGTGAGATAGTTAGGCTAGAAAAGGTTTATGCATAAAATGGAGTTATAAATTGAAAATAATAAAAATAGAAACATGTCTTATCATTTGAGGCAGTTGGAGAGAAAACTTTTCTTGACAAGAATTATTCTTTAGAAGGAGCGGGTAAATGAAACAGAAAGAGAGCATAGATTACTCGGAATTACATCAGTTGGATAGTCCCGCTAACCGGTTGATGCGAAAAACCATCTGGGGAAACCAGGACATCGGACAGCAGTCTTTTATCACTCCTCCTTATCTCGATGAATTGATTCGAAAGACAGGCATAGATGCCGACACTTATGTTTTGGACATTGGAAGTGGTGTAGGAGGTCCTGCTATCTATATAGCTCAAAAAACTGGGTGTCGAATAATGGGAATTGATGTTTCAGATGTCGGGGTAGAACGAGCAAGAAAATTTGCCGCCGACTCAGGTCTCAGTGACCGTGCGACTTTCCATCTTGGTGATGCTATGGAAATGCCATTTCCAGAAAACGCATTTAATGTGTCAATTAGCTTTAATGTAATAAATGTGTTCAAGGATAAGGAAGGGCTTTTCCGACAGGTTCTTCGTGTTCTAAAACCAAAAGGCATATTTACTTTTCTAAGTGGCGCTATAGATATGCCTGCTGACCCAGAGGTCATTAAACGTATGTCTCGTGGTTGTCTTATCCCAGAATACTATGATACAGCAGGTAGCTATAAAACTAAACTCAAGCAAGCGGGATTTCGGGTTATGGAGGTGATAGAATATGTAGAGGATTTTAGGATCCAAAACAAGCTATGGGGTGATGCATTTAAAAAACACTACGATGCTATAGTGAAAGAGCAGGGAAAAGAGACCACTGATCATCACGTTAAATTTTTTGATACCTATCTTCGTCTTATTGATGAAGGACGTGCGGGAAACTACCTTTTCATTTCCCGGAAACCTAATAGTTGAAGCATGAAGAGATTGAGGCAACAATGTTTTGAACAAAATAACATAAAGGGGGATCGAACATGAAATAATTAAACTATATTTGTACTGCACCCCTTTTGTACCTGTAAAACTAAAAGTGAAATCTTTTTAGACCTTACTTGTCGGAGTTGGTCGCCAAGTGTTTCCTGACCGTAATTAGACCTGTAATGCCAAGAACCACGAACACGGCTATCATACCCCATTCGCCGAGGGTGGGAATGGAAATTATTCTTTGTGTCGGCATGCCGGCAAATACGTCAGCCGCGGACAACAAAATAAGAGCCATAAACGCAATAACTACTCTCATCCTTTTTTCTCCTTTAATTAAAGCGGTGTTGTAGAGGATTATACAACTCAAGGGGGCACTTGTGTCAATCTGTTGTATAGGTTCACTACATATGAGACAAATAGGAGTATTGCCCTACCCAAATAGTCAAGCAGCGTATTTATGTGAAGTGTGATTCTTGTAATAATCCACTTTCGCCTGAATCGGTATGGGGAGCAGTATATTTTGACTAAAGTGTTTAAAATGAAATTAGATCGGTATCACGGTTAGATTTGAAATAAAAAAAGGCAGCAAGTAATAAATACCTGCCGCCTTTCTATTTTTTAGTCTTAAGAGTTTTTGTCTACTTATTAAACATCATAGTAAAGCATGAACTCATAAGGTACTGGTCTTAGTTTCATTGGATTAACTTCGTTTTCCATCTTATAATCAACCCAAGTTTGAATTACGTCTTCTGTAAATACATCACCCTTTAGAAGAAACTCATGGTCTTCTTTGAGTGCTTTGAGTGCATCTTCAAGAGAGCCTGGAACTGATGGAATACCGGCAAGCTCCTCTGGTCCCAATGAGTAAATATCTTTATCCAATGGATCACCAGGGTTTATTTTGTTCTCAATTCCGTCCAGTCCTGCCATGAGCAATGCTGAAAAAGCGAGATATCCGTTACATGATGGATCCGGGAATCTGGCTTCCATCCTTTTTGCTTTTGGGCTTGGAGAGTACATTGGAATCCTGATTGCAGCACTTCTATTTCGTGCTGAATAAGCCAGATTAACAGGTGCTTCAAATCCAGGAACCAGTCTTCTGTAAGAGTTGGTAGTCGGATTAGTAAATGCACATAGTGCTCCTGCATGCTTCAAAATTCCGCCGATATAATGCATTGCCATTTCGCTCATGCCGGCATACCCTTTCCCAGCGAATAATGGTTTATTTTTCTTCCATATAGATTGATGAACGTGCATTCCTGAGCCGTTGTCCTCAAAAAGAGGTTTAGGCATAAACGTTACTGTCTTATTGTATTTTTTTGCTACATTTCTTACTACATATTTATACCACATCATTTGAT
>SPCL01000298.1 GCA_004525335.1 Thermodesulfobacteriales bacterium | reverse complement strand
GGGCCTGGGTTTAAATTCAAAGATGCTGAATTAATTGGCATCCCAATTATTGTAGCGGTAGGGCCAAGAACAATTAAAGACGATGAGGCCGAAGTGAAGGTCAGAAAAACAGGTGATTCACGCAATATAAAACTTAAAGAAGTAGTTAAAGAAGTATCAGAACTATTGGCATCTATCTAGCTAATATTAAACAATGTTTTGACTTAAACTAGAACATTAAGTTATGGAAAGACCTAAACTAAAACCTGAAGAAAGAATAATACTAGCTCTCGACTTCCCGGAGCATGAAATTGCTATAAATTGGGTCGAAAAATTAAAGAGTAGAATTAAGACTTTTAAGGTTGGGCCAATACTTTTCTTAAATTCAGGCTCAGAAGGACTTAAGGAATTCTCAAACTTGGGCGTAGATGTCTTTTTAGACCTTAAATTCCACGATATTCCCTCTACAGTTGAAAAAACAGCCCAACAAAGCGTAAGATTTGGGGCAAACATGTTCACAATTCATACTCTAGGCGGCTACGAGATGATGAAAAGGGTCTCAGAAGCGACAAAAGAAGAGGCAGAGAAGCTTTCCTACCCTAAACCACTAGTATTGGGAGTAACCATATTAACAAGCCATGACAAAGAGAGCTTAGAGCAGATAGGCATCTCTACATCTACTCAAGACACCGTTATGAACCTGGCAACTTTAGCGGAAAAAGCGAATGTTGACGGCTTAGTATGCTCAGGAGTTGAAGTAGAAGCTTTAAGAAAAGAATTTGGTGATCGATTCACTTTAGTAGTCCCTGGGATACGTCCCGGAACAGCAACACACGATCAAAAGAGGGTAACCACCCCAGCCGAAGCAGTTTCCAAAGGTGCCGACTACCTAGTAATCGGCCGAGCTATTACAGAAGCCGATAATCCAGAAGAAGTTGTGGATGAGATTGTTGAGTCTATTTCCTGATAGAACTAAATTCACATAAAACCTATATCTTAAAGTCCCCTCCTTAGAAAAAGGAGGGTTAGGGTGGATTTGTTATTAAGATTTTAAAGCTTGCAACAATTCTTTAAGACCTTCATTGCAATCAATCAAATCTGATCTAAATTGCTCAAATGCACTGTAATTTTTAGCAGAGTAACGTACCTGATGACTCGCAAGTCGTCTCTGATTGCTAACATTATCCATTACATCTTTGAATTTGGAGGTCTCGAGATTTGGAAATATTTCCAATAGAGCATTAAAAGTTTTTTTATCGCCAAATGATTTATTTACTCCTTGTTTCTTTGTTATAATTTCAACACAATCTTTATTTAATCCATCTATCAAATATCTATATAAGTCCTCATGCGAATCCTCATATTTATGAGTGTTTTCTGATATAGGGAAAGATAAAGACAGATCTAAATCATGTTGATATAGGGATCTTTGAACAGATTTATTCGTATAGATATTGATTTGTTTTATTGTTTCTGCAAGTTCATAAAGTGGCCCACTCTGTACTACATTGGCCTCTATATTCCGTGAATACCATTTTTTATAAGTCTCATCATCTATCATGAACTCTGGTTTTTCAATGTAAAAACCTATCCATCTTGGAATATGGGAACTTGATAGCTCAATTAAATCGTTTTTCCATATAACCAAAGCTTTGCTTCCATCTGCAAGCTTTCTATAACCAAAACGAATTGATATGGATTTATTCGTTTCGCCTTTTTCCTGGAGTTTTAGGTAATAATCTTCTTTAGTGTTTATCTCTCCTTCAAAGTCCTCAGATTTAATAATATATTTGTCTGGTTGATCTTTATATGATGACAAAACCAATGGATCGAAATATTCAAACATTCTTTCAATTAGCGCAATATCTTGATTGTTGATGTTGTTATTATTCTGCATGATAGCTAACATATAAAAAGGCGCTGTTTATCTCTAAACAAGCGCCTTTTCGGTGATTATTCGTTTGATACTTGTTTCTTCTTGGATTTTACATCTTTAGTTAAAACTAATTTATTATCTTTATCTGTATCGACCACTATATGATCCCCGTCTTTAAAATCGCCTTT
>SPCL01000258.1 GCA_004525335.1 Thermodesulfobacteriales bacterium | reverse complement strand
TCTGAACTTTTATATTCTTTTTGTCAGAAATAGAAAAGAACTATAACTCAGAAGCAAGCAAGTTTAGTGTGTGGCAACAGTCAGCAGCGGGCGCCACATAGCAAAGCAGCGTTTTTATGTGAAGCATGATTCTTGCAATACACCACTTTTGCCTGAATCGGCGTGCGGTATCCAAGTTCTGAATGAAGGTAACCGCCTTGAGTCTCTATTTAAATCTTACTAGCTTGTTTTTATGATGTTCTTAATGGGGAGCAGTATAGAAGGTGATTGTATCTAGCGCAGTTATAAAAAAATGGTTTAAGTACCCATATGTGATATTATTAATAAATTCTTTGAATGGGTGAACTTTTTGCAAATTTTAACATTGTTGAGGTCTGATTATTGGAATCTATTAAGGCTATTTTCTTTGACCTTGGTGATACTCTAGCATCCACTGACCCTCCTTATTTGCATAGAATTGCTCAGGCAATGAGAGAGGTGGGGCTTGAGATTTCTAATAAGGATTTTGAGCTTGAATATACAAAGGCAGATTTCAAGCTCTTCTTAAAGCATAAGGAAAGGGGCGGCTTAACACCTGGAGAATATCAGCAGTGGTTTCTGCCAATTCTTTATGAATCTTTGATGCCGGGACAAGAGGTAGGTGAGTTTCGTCAAAACGTAAGATCTGCAATTAGTAAAATAGAATTTAGCAGAGTAGCTCTTCCAGGAGCAGTTGAGCTTCTGGAACATTTAAAAGACAAAGGATATAAGTTGGCAGTCATATCGAATAACGACGGCAATACTGAAGAGAAATGTGATGAAGTCTGTATAAGAGAGTATTTTGATCTAATCTTGGATTCCACAAACTTGGACATGATAAAACCCGACTCTCGTATTTTTGAGCATGCGCTAAATGAACTCGGACTAAACTCAAGAGAAGCAATTCATGTGGGGGATATGTATGGGGCTGATGTAATGGGAGGCATAAATGCGGGACTGGATGTTATCTGGCTTAACCATAGAAAAATTAAGGGGCTTAGTCATCCTTTGATTAAGGAAGTTTCCGGGTTAGCTGAGATAAAAGATATTCTTAAATAAATTTTCAGACTTCTTTCAACTTATTTCTTGTAACTTGTTAAAGTCTCTTAACATTCTAAACAAATGGTGTTTGATGTATGAAAGGCGAAATAAAAATAGAAGGCGCTAGGGAAAACAACCTCAAAAACATTAATGTCTCAATACCCTGGCATAAGTTCACAGTTATTACAGGGCTAAGCGGCTCAGGTAAATCTTCACTAGCTTTAGATACACTCTATGCTGAAGGTCTGAGAAGATACATTGAGTGTCTCTCTACTTACGCCAGACAGTTTCTTGAGCGTGTTGAGCGCCCAGATATGGATGATATTTCCGGGCTGCCTCCTGCTGTTGCAATTGAGAGCAGAAACTCTGTAAGGACCTCACGCTCCACCGTAGGAACTACAACAGAAATTTATGATTTTTTAAGACTCCTATATTCAAAAATTGGTAAAACCTTTTGTCCTAATTGTGACATTGAGGTCAGAAAAAGATCTCCGGAAGATATAGTTCACGAACTGCTCGAGCGTTATCAGGATAAAAGAGCAGTATTAACATTCCCCCTCGATGATTTAAATCCCACTCCTAAGGGCCTACTTTCTAAGGGCTTTACTAGAATCTGGCTAAACGGAAAAATATCTCAAATAGAGGAACTTGAGACATTGCCCGACGGCGCTGAAGTGGTAATAGACAGGGTCTCAATAAAACAAAGCTCATTTTCAAGATTAGTTGGTTCACTAGAATTGGGGTTCTCCGATAGTGAATATGTAAATGTTCATATTGTGGATGACACATCACTTCGCTATTCAAAATATCTTGAATGCACTTCGTGTCATACTAAGTTTTCAGAGCCCGAGCCACTCCTGTTTTCATTTAACAGCCCCCGTGGAGCATGCTTAGAGTGCAACGGTTTTGGTAACATCCTGAAATTCGACCCTGACTTGGTAATACCTAATCCCGAAAAAACTTTGGCACAGGGTGCTATAGAGCCATTTACCAAACCATCTCATCAACCCCGCATGAGAAGGCTGTTAGAGTCCGCAGCGGAGTACGGTGTAGATGTTAATAAACCTTTTTCTCAACTTTCAAAAAAGGCGACAGATTTAGTTTATGAAGGCATGGGGTCGTTTAAAGGGATTAATGGATTCTTTGAATATTTGGAAAGAAAGAATTACAAAATGCACGTCCGGGTGTTTTTAAGTAAGTATCGTTCAGCATTCGACTGTGACGTGTGCGGTGGAAGCAGGTTAAAGAAAGAAGCGCTATGGGTTAGGATTCAAGGCAAAAATATAGCAGAGCTTTCAGATTTATCTGTCGATAAGCTGCAGAATTTCTTCGATAAACTCGAGCTATCTGAGTATGAGAGTCAGATTGCGGATGAGATATTAAAGCAAATAAATTCCAGAATCGATTTCCTCCTCAAAGTAGGCCTTGAATATCTTACACTTTCACGCCTAG
>SPCL01000028.1 GCA_004525335.1 Thermodesulfobacteriales bacterium | reverse complement strand
TAAAATCACAGACTATGAACCGGGTGACGGTACGGTTACCCGCTCAAGCGCACTCATGGATGAGAGAGCGGGCGGTATATGGACTCCGCATCTGAAATCCCCTGTCAATTGGTCAAACGTAATGTTTCTTTTCACAGACCATTTAGGGTTAACAAAAGATCCCGCATTCAGCGACAATGTGCTTTACCTGCTACTAGAGCAGCCAGCTAACTAATCGTCGGTATGAAGTGTCAGCTCTTTCGTTCTTAGTAAATATGAAATCTTTCCCGGAGTAATTTAATTGTCCTCAACAAAATCTTTTAAAGAAATAATAAGAAATTCTAAAAAAGCTCTCTTGATCGGTATTGGAGGGGGTGGGGATATTGTCGGCACTATACCAACAGCCGATCTTCTCCAGATGTTCGACATCGAATGTATCTATGGAGGTTTATCCTGGGAGAGATTTACTTATGACCCCATGCCCGGCCCCAGAACATTTGAAGAGACAAAAAATGTCCGGAAGTTAAACGACGTTGTCTGGTATGCAAATAAGGACAGTGTAACAATTACGGGAGCCAGGTTCGCTGAGTCCGGGTTCTCTGAAGTTATAGGTGAAGAAACCTTGCTAGTGGAAATAAACTCCGGTCCTGACGCTATAGCAGAGGGCCTTTTAGATGCGGCCCACAAACTTGAGGCAGATTTAATAATCGGAGTTGACGTGGGTGGCGACGTTATAGCTCAAGGCCATGAGCCTGGACTTATGAGCCCCCTTGCAGATTCGATGATGACAGCTGCTTTTGCCAGGATTGAGTCAGAAGTCTCATCACTAATAGGCCTTTTCGGATACGGTAGTGATGGAGAGCTTACTCATGAAGAGCTTGAGGCTTCCATGAAGCTCAAGTTAAAAAAAGGTGCGGTTCTTGGAAGCTGGGGGATAACTCAAGATGCGCTCAGGAAACTTGAAGAAGTTATTGCAGTGGTTCCTACAGAAGCAAGCCGTTTGCCTGTTTTATATTCAAAGGGAGAATGTGAAGAAACTGCTATCAGAAACGGCACAAGACCCGTTTCACTTTCAATGGCCTCCACAGTTACATTCTACTTCTCACCTTCCGTATTATATGAAAACTCCAAGCTTGCAAAAGCTGTTTCAAAATCCAAGAGCATTGAAGAAGCAAATGATGCGCTGCATTTGTTAGATATTCGAACGGAACTTGATCTAGAAAGAGAGATGTATCAACAAAAAGATGGTTAGATTTTGAATTGACTTTTCAGAGTCATATAAGTCTTAAAATACCAATGAAAAGACTATCTCTTTGCGCTCAGTAAAACTTGGATTCAACATAAGTTTGACACCCAGATTTTATCATGTTAAATACTTAAGATTTTTTAAATATCTGCCCAAGGAAAAGCACTCTTAAATGAGTTTAGAAGAATCGGGACATCTCTCGATAGAACAGTTCTTTATAGCACTTGCTCTTATCCTAATATTCTCCAAGATTTTCGGGGAGTTAGCCGAGCGTATCAAGCAGCCCTCAGTGCTTGGGGAGCTTGTTGCCGGTGTAATTCTAGGAGGAAGCGTACTTGCTGTTGTGCCTTCTGTATCCGGAATGGCGGGGTACGATACCTTCCATTTACTCGCCGAAGTCGGCGTTGCAATCCTATTATTTGAAATTGGCTTAGAAACTGACCTTAGAGACCTTATAAAAGTGGGACTTGCTTCCACTATAGTTGCAATAGTAGGTGTTGTCGTTCCATTCGCGCTTGGTTTTGCAAGCATTATTGCGTTTGAGAAGTACGGATTGCTTGGAGGAATTGATCCGAGTTTAAATATGCTTATTGCTATAACCGTAGGAGCCACCTTAACGGCAACTAGCGTTGGCATCACAGCCCGAGTGCTTTCAGATATGAATCGCCTCCAGAGTGGTGAGGCCAAGATCATTCTCGGCGCAGCCGTCATTGATGATATTTTGGGTTTGATAATCTTAGGTGTAGTGACCGGACTAATTGAAGCTTCAGCAAGCGGGGATGGAGCCGGAATTTCAACGCTAAATGTAGGAATAATTTTCGTTAAAGCTTTTGGCTTCCTTATTGTAGCGATAGTAGTTGGAAACTTGATATCTAAGAAGCTATTTAATCTGGTTGAGATGATGAAAGTCAGAGGGGTTTTACTATTAAGCGCTCTATCTTTTGCTTTCATCTTTGCTTTTCTAGCAAGTCTGGTAGGCTTAGCACCTATTGTTGGTGCATTTGCCGCAGGATTAGTCTTAGCAAACACCCATCAATTCAAGTCTATTGAGAGGAATTTAAAGCCGGTTTCGGATTTTTTTACGCCCATATTTTTTATTATGGTGGGAGCAGCGGTAGATGTTTCGGTGTTTAATCCGTTTGTCAGTAAAAATATACCGATACTCTTGATAGCTTTGATACTATTCATTGTTGCTGTAATAGGTAAATTTGTAAGTGGATTTGCTGTTTTCAAGAAGGGAATCAGCAAAAGCGTTGTTGGCGTAGGTATGATACCCAGGGGTGAGGTCGGGCTTATTTTTGCCCAGGTCGGGCTTACCTATGGAATATTTACCTCAGAGTTGTTCTCAGCTATAACAGTGATGGTTATGTTAACCACATTTGTTGCTCCGCCGCTATTAAAAATTATGTTTGCAAAGAGCAAAGATGCGGCACAAGAGTCTTCATAGGAATAATCTTCATAGGAATAATAAGGAGATAAAACATTATGTATTTTGAACGGCTAAGACAATTTATCTTTTATTCTCTGGCACTTGTTATGATAACAAGTACAGCCCATGCTGCTTCAGAGGATCTGTTGAGTGTGAATTACACTGTTTTCATACAGATCGTAATATTTTTAATCGCCATTTTCATATTAAATAAACTTGTGTTTAAGCCTTTTCTGAACCTTGTTGATAGAAGAGATATGCTCACAAGAGGAGCAATTGAAGAAGCTCATGAGCTTGAAGAGAAGGTAAAGGCAATTATTGAAGAATACGATCTAAAGTTAGATGAAGCTCGAGCTCTCGCTGCCCAAGAGCGTAGCAAGTTAGTTCTCGAAGGGCAGAAAGTGGCTGGAGAAATAATAGGCAAAGCCAGAGAAGAAGCTGGAGTTTTTCTAGAAGAGGCTAAGGTTAAGCTTGAGGCCGATACCAAAGAAATAAAAGAAAAAATAAAAGGCGATATAGATGAATTAGCCACAGATATAGCCTCAAAAGTTTTAGGAAAGGAGGTGGGGATTTGACAGACTTTGAAATAATAAACCTCTTGCTCACTAATTCCTCTGAAGGCGGCAATGTCTTTAACTGGAGATTTGTTTTTGAACATACAGTTAATTTAGTACTTCTCCTTGGAGTTTTGGTCTACTTTCTAAAAGATTCTGTAAGAAATTTCCTGGTTGAGAGAAAGGGATCTATCAGCAGTGAAATTGATCATGCTCAGCATACTATCTCAGAAGCTAAGAAGAAATATGAAGAATACGCAGAGAAGCTCAAGGGAATAGAAGACGAAATTAACAGCATAAAAGATAGTATCGTTAAACAGGGCGGGACAGAAAGAGAAGAAATTGTAAAGCACGCTAATTTAGCTTCTGAGAATATTAAAAAAGAAGCCCAAGAAACTATACAATTTGAAGCCCGGAGGGCGAAGCAAGAAATTCAGTCTGAAGTAGTTACTCTAGCACTAGCAATAGCAGAGAGAGTAATTAAAGAGAATTTGAGCGAGCCTGATAAACAAAGGTTTGTTGACGATTTTACTAATAACGTAGGGGATGAGAAATGGCATCAATCGCAACACTAAGAGATCTCTCTGAAGCTCTAGTACAAAGTGCTAAAGAAGAAAATAAGCTTTATAAAATAACATCTGATATTGAAGACTTCTATTCTATTCTTTCAAGCAGCACAGAGCTTAAAAATGTGCTCTGGAGCTCAACCTATGATCTCAAAGAAAGAGAAGGGGTAACCACGGATATAGCATCAAAAAGAGGCTACGACAGTCTTACTTCTAATTTTCTTAGCTTGGTTCTTGAACTGGGCAAGTTTAAATCTCTTTTGAATTCTGAACAAACTATTGTTCAAAAGCTCAGAAAAGCTTCAGGAAAAATTAAAGCTGAGATAGTAATGGCTTCAATTCCTTCAGAAGAAGATTTGAGCAAAGTAAAGGCAAAATTAAGCGAAGTTATGGGGCAGGAAGTTGAGGTTACATCCAAGGTTGATCCTCGGATAATCGGGGGGATAATCGCAAAAGTTGAAGATAAAGTGTTCGATGGTAGTATTAAGACCCAACTTGAGAGAATCAGAGGTATCCTCTCTCAATCCTAAAGTGGTAAAAATTGAAAAGTTAAGAGTTTATAAAGTTATAAGGAGTCAATAAGATGCAGGATTTAAAGATAGAAGAGATTGGCGAAATATTAAGAAATAGGATCAAAGGTTACGATACTAAGGTTGAGACCTCAGAAGTCGGAACTGTTATCTCTATTGGTGATGGAATTGCCCGTGCATATGGACTTGATCAAGCTATGTCAGGCGAGCTTGTAGAGTTTCAGAGCGGCGTTATGGGACTAGTTCTAAACCTTGAAGAGGACAATGTTGGTATTGCTCTATTCGGCGAAGATACCCAGGTGCAAGAAGGCGACATAGTAAAACGTACCGGTAGAATCGCAGAGGTTCCTGTCGGCGAAGACATGAAGGGAAGGGTGGTAAATGCCCTAGGACAGCCAATTGACGGAAAAGGTGAAATTAAGAGCACCGAAACAAGACAGATTGAGGTTAAGGCTCCCGGAGTTGTTTACAGACAATCTGTGAGCGAGCCTCTTCAGACAGGTATTAAATCAATTGATGCTATGATCCCAATTGGTAGAGGACAGAGAGAGTTAATCTTGGGTGATCGTCAGATCGGAAAGACGGCGATTGCAATTGATACTATAATTAACCAAAAAAATGAAGACGTATACTGCATCTACGTAGCCATTGGGCAAAAACAGTCAACTGTGGCCCAGGTTATGGACAAGTTAAAAGAACACGGCGCCATGGAATATACTACTATTGTTGCTGCTACTGCAAGTGACCCGGCTCCGTTTCAGTTTATTGCTCCTTATGCGGGTTGTGCCCTTGGAGAATATTTCAGAGACACAGGAAGGCATGCACTGGTTATCTATGATGACTTAACCAAACATGCATGGGCGTATCGTCAGTTGTCATTGCTGCTCAGAAGACCTCCAGGTCGTGAGGCTTATCCCGGAGACGTTTTCTATCTCCATTCCAGACTCCTTGAGCGTGCGGCTAAAATGAGAGACGAAGACGGCGGCGGATCATTAACTGCGCTGCCAATTATCGAAACGCAGGCAGGGGACGTTTCCGCATACATTCCGACTAACGTAATCTCGATTACAGACGGGCAGATTTACTTAGAGAGTGATCTTTTCTACTCAGGTATAAGACCAGCTATTAACGTTGGACTTTCAGTGTCCAGGGTAGGTGGCTCAGCTCAGATTAAGGCTATGAAAAATGTAGCCGGTACATTAAGACTAGAACTAGCGCAATACAGAGAGGTTGAGGCCTTTTCTCAATTTGCTTCAGACTTGGATAAAGCAACCCAGGCTCAGCTAGCCCGAGGTAGCAGACTTGTTGAAGCTCTAAAGCAGGGACAATACGAACCGCTTGCAGTTGAGAAGCAGGTTCTAATTATCTATGCAGTTACAAAAGGATATGTAGATGACTATCCTGTTGAGTCAGTAGGCAAATTTGAGAAGGAACTCTACTTATTCTTTGATTCAAGTTATCCAAATCTTTTAGAAGAAATAAAGACTAAAAAAGTTATTTCAGATGAATTAGAAGAGAGTGTTAAGAGTGCGCTTGGCGAACTTAAAAACCAATTAGGAGATTTATCATAGTATAGAAGATTGTAGAATCTCTAAACTAATATAATCATGGCAAGCTTAAGACAAATCAAAACTAAAATAAGCAGTGTTAAGGGCACAAGCAGAATAATGAGCGCTATGAAGCTTATTTCTGCTGTAAAGCTAAAGCGTGCTCAGGATCTTTTGATGGCCTATCGTCCATATTCTGATGCTTATCAAGAGACTACTCTAAATGTTGCAAAAAGATGTGATCCAGAATCGCATCCTCTACTTAGAAAAACAGATGAGCCAAAAAAGCTGCATCTTGTTTTTCTAACATCAGACCGGGGGCTTTGCGGTAGTTTTAACAGTAGCCTTATCAGAAAACTTGAGACATATCTAGTTGCTGATACTAAAACTTATGACGAAGTTACATTTAGCTTCTTAGGCAGACGTGGTAGGGATCATTTTGCAAAAGAAGGTTTTAAGGCATCAAGTAGTTATATCGGTATCACAGAAAGAAACTACACTGAAATATCAGAGAAAGTGTCTGAAGAATTAACCAGGGAATTCATTAAAGGCGACAGCGATGAAGTCATATTGGTATACAATTACTTCAAATCTGCTTTGATCCAGGAAATTACATATGAAAAAGTTCTTCCAATAGAAGCTAGTTCTGAGTCTGAGGACGAAAACCTTATTGATTACTTATATGAGCCCAATAAGAAGGGAATCTTAAGCGAGCTTCTTCCTAAATACATTCAGGTAAGGGTTCAAAGGGCAATTCAAGAATCAATGACCAGTGAGCATGCTTCTCGTATGACTGCAATGGAAAATGCAACAAGTAATGCAAGTGATGTAATTAAAAACCTCACACTTTTATACAATAAAACTAGACAAGCCATGATTACAACAGAACTCATGGACATAGTAAATGGAACTGAGGCATTAAGTAAAGGAGACGATTAAGATGGACACAAATACTAATAACAATATGGGAAAAGTTGTACAGATTATGGGACCTGTTCTAGATGTTGAGTTTAAGGACGGCGAGCTCCCCCCAATCTACACAGCACTAAAGCTTACAAACCCACTGATTAATGATCAGCAATGGAATCTAATCGTTGAAGTAGCTCAGCAGTTAGGAGGCAACCGAGTCCGCTGTATTGCTATGGATTCTACAGAAGGCCTTAAAAGAGGCGAGGATGCGCTTAATACAGGAGAGGGTATTACAGTTCCTGTAGGAAAAGAGGCCCTTGGCCGAATGATAAACGTCGTTGGAGAGCCTATCGATGAAGCTGGACCTGTGGCTACCAAACTGCGTTGGCCAATTCACCGTGAAGCGCCTAAGTTTGTTGAGCAAAGCACGAAACTAGAGCTTTTTGAAACTGGAATTAAAGTTATTGACCTTATTGCCCCGTTCCTTAAAGGAGGAAAGATTGGGCTTTTCGGCGGTGCTGGAGTAGGGAAAACAGTTCTTCTAATGGAACTTATTCACAACGTTGCTAAAGAATACGGTGGAGTATCCGTGTTTGGTGGTGTTGGAGAAAGAACACGTGAAGGAAATGACCTCTGGCATGAGATGAAAGACTCAGGCGTTATTGAAAATACCGGACTCGTATTCGGACAGATGAACGAGCCACCTGGAGCTAGAGCTAGGGTTGCTCTTACAGCTCTTACGCTTGCTGAGTACTTCCGTGATGAAGAAGGTCAGGACGTACTACTCTTTATCGATAACATCTTCAGATTTACTCAGGCAGGATCAGAGGTGTCAGCACTTCTGGGAAGGATTCCTTCAGCTGTGGGTTATCAGCCGACACTTGCTACAGACCTTGGAGAGCTTCAAGAGAGGATTACTTCCACGGTTAAAGGTTCTATTACCTCTGTACAAGCAATCTATGTTCCTGCGGATGACTTAACTGACCCAGCTCCTGCGACCACATTTGCCCACTTAGACGGTACGACTGTTCTATCACGTCAGTTAACAGAGCTTGGAATTTATCCTGCTGTGGATCCACTCGATTCAACATCACGTATTCTTGATCCACAAATCGTAGGACAAGATCATTATGATACTGCTCGTAAGGTGCAGGAAGTTCTTCAGCGTTATAAACAGCTTCAAGAAATCATTGCTATCCTAGGTATGGATGAGCTATCAGAGGAAGATAGGCTCGTTGTTGCCAGGGCTAGAAAAGTACAGAGATTCCTCTCACAGCCGTTCCACGTAGCTGAGCAGTTCACAGGTACACCTGGTAAATATGTGCCTATTAAGGATACCATAGAGGCCTTTAAAGAGGTTATCTCAGGTGCAATGGACGATATCCCTGAGCAGGCATTTTATATGGTCGGAAACCTCGACGAAGTTCGTGAGAAAGCAAAAGAAATTATTTCATAATAAGAAAATAACGAATTAGGGGTTTACTTGCCCCTCAATTAGTTCTTAAATGGATTAAGATTTTATAGGAGAGATTGAAAATTGGCTGACCGTATACATCTAAAAGTTATTACACCAACTGAGCTTGTAGTCGATGAGCAAGTTGATGAAGTAGTAGCTCCCGGAGAAGTTGGAGAATTTGGAATCTTACCCGGACATGTTCCATTCCTTACTACTCTTCACTCAGGCGAGCTTAAGTACAAAATTGGCAACTCGGAAACTAAGCTTGTTGTAGAAGGCGGAGTTGCCGATGTAAGAAACGATACTGTAAGTATTCTTACTGACGGCGTCAAAGAGAATTAAGATTACCCCTTTGCGTTTCAATAACTAAGTCTTTCAACCCCAAAATAACTAGATATTTCCAGCAAATATAATACAATTAAGTGTGTCATCTATATTTCCGGAGATAACCCCATGCCAGTAACAAAAGAAAACTCTGAAGCTCTAATAATTCGCAATGATTCCGAAGGAATTTCTAACCTTATCCTGAACAGACCTAAGTCCTATAATGCTCTCTCTATCTCATGTATGAAGGGTCTATTAAATGAGATAACGGCTATTTCAGAAGACCCCTCAATAAAGGTGGTTATTATTTCCGGTTCGGGAAAAGGCTTTTGCGCGGGGCATGATTTGAAAGAAATGCGTGCAAATCCTGAAAGGGAATTTTATGAAAAAACTTTTGATCTATGCTCTGAGATGATGATGTCAATCATAAATTGTCCTAAACCAGTCATTGCTAAAGTTCACGGGATTGCAACTGCAGCGAGTTGCCAGCTCGTATCCACATGTGATTTGGCGGTAGCGGATGAAAACGCAAGGTTCGCAACACCCGGAGTGAATATAGGATTATTCTGCTCAACTCCAATGGTTGGTCTATCGCGGAACGTAACGAGAAAGCATGCCATGGAAATGTTGCTAACGGGTGATTTTATCTCGGCCCAAAGAGCATATGAGATAGGTCTTGTAAATAGAGTAGTCCCGGAGGCTGAGCTGGATAGCGCTACTTTAGAATTGGCTAATAAGATAGCTGCCAAATCTCCGTTGACTCTCAAAATTGGCAAAGAAGCATTTTATAAACAGCTTGATAAAGATATGTCCGGGGCGTATGAGTACTGCAGCAGGGTTATGGTAGAAAATATGATGGCTCGTGACGCAGAAGAAGGAATAGATGCGTTCTTAGAAAAAAGAGACCCTGTTTGGCACGGCAAGTAATTATTAAAAGCTCAATTGAAGAGGGTTGCTTTTTTATCTGAATTAATATAAAACCAAAGCAGCCTAGGTCTTTGCTTTTTTAGTCGTTTTTCTGCTCGTTCCGGTTGTCGCTCTGGGTGTCGTTTTGGTAGCTGGCTTGGGTGTTGCTTTGCGCCTAGGTTTTTTATCTTCTTTCAGGGCCTTCTTGCCGCCCTCGACAGCGCCTAACACCACAAACTGAAGGACTTTCGTAGCCTTATGCAAAACATCCGTTGAGCTCTTCATAATCTCGGATGCCGAATCGCTCACTTTTTTAGCAACATCCGCAGATAACTTTGTAAGATCACTTTGTTTGGTCTTGCCTATTCTTGTTTTTAACGCCATGACATCTTTTCTGATCTCGTCAAGATGTAGCACAACCTTGTGCTTGCTTTCCTCTTTAGGTTTACTTGGTCTTCTTGCTGTAGGGTTACTCGGTTTTTTTACTGCCATATTACTCATACCTCCCGATTTATTTTAATTGTCATCGCCTGCAGTGGCTGTTTGCATAATTTTATTTAGTGTAAATTAAAGTATATACAGCATAACGGATAACTACAATATGTGCTGCATTCTTTACATAATGATAATAGTGTTGCTTTGATAGACCCTGAAACATCTTAGAAATCGTACGCAAGCGGATACTGTCCGCCGGGCGCTGAGTGCATTCCAACTTAAACCGTGCTTGACAAAAGGGGAGCAGTACAAGTTTAAGCCTCTTAACATCATCTTAACAAACTTTAATTATATTACTCCTCTATCCATATTGAGGGTAAGCTCCCGAACCTAAGGATAATTTTCAAAATAATTTTACTTACTATAATCTTAGGAGAATCTAACATGATTAAATTCTTTATGTTGAGTGCAATATCTTTCTTGTTCATAATATCATCAGCAATTTATTGTACAGCTGAAATAAATTTTAAAGAGCGATCACATGTAAAAGAAAGTATAAGATTAGAAGTTGCTAAAAAAGGTAGGCTTTTTATTGGTATGACGAAAACAGAGGCATATGAAATCGAGGGCGTACCTTATCGTGTTAGGAGGCTTGAGGGTGAGGATGGAAAGGAAATGTGGGTATATAGATGTAACAATGGAGAAGGTTTTGATGAGGACTGCTTGTATCTATACTTTAGCGGTGATGAATTAGATAAAATACAGAGGCCATAATAAATTAATCGGTGTAAACAATGAATAAAATATCATTTTTTCTATTATCTGCGGCATTAGCTTTTTTGATTGCGAAAGGGGCTTATAGTCAGGACGGGACTTTGACTCTTTCGTCTCTTTTCGGAACCAATCAAATTCTCGTTGTTGGGGAATCCTACGGTCAGTCTGAGTCAGCAGATTTTCTTGCTAAGACAGTTGCAGAATATATCGCCGAAGGAAACTGTCTTGTCGTAGGACTTGAAATACCATCCGATCAACAGGAAGCATTGGATAGCGCAATGAGAGGAAAGGTTTCAATTTCGGATGTGGAAATAGATAATGTAATAGATCATGATAGCTACAGAGAAATGCTTGTTAGTTTTAGCGATCAAATTATTGCGGGAAAATGTTTGTCCGTTTATGCAATTAATCCTCCAAGCTCAATTCTGGTAACTAAGGACGCTTGGATGGAGCAGGAAGTTGTGAAAATAATCAATGACAAGCCCGTTGTGCTTCTAGTTGGCAATAAGCATGCAGTGAAGGATTACAACTCTACCGATGACGAGTCAAGTAAGCTGTTAACACAGCGTTTGCGGGCTAGAAGTTTTGGAGTCGCTTCAGTGCTACAACATTGGATGCCTGGTTTATGTGGAACTAAGACTGTCAAATTATATGATACGACTACGGATGCTAAATCGAAGATTTATGTTAAAGCCGCCATAGGTGAATTAAGTGCAGCGATGCCTGAGAAAGTTTCAATGGTTAGTGACGGCGTTTTAGTCTGGAGCTGTGAAAGAATAACAGTTAAGGAAGTTGATACAGAAGTAGGTGATGTAACCAACAGGAAATTAATCATTGATGTGAGTAAGTACGAGGTTGTTGAGAGAGACGAAGATGTGCTCAAGAAAATAAGATGGGGTATCAAACACGAGTATCCAATTGTTGGGATGAGTATGGATGAGGCTAGAGAAGCGATGGGTGAGCCTGATAAGATCGAAAAAGCTGATAATGTTGAGCAATGGACATATCGGTGCTCTGATGAAGACGGCTTTGATTACGACTGTTATGTACTGAGGTTTCTAGATGGTTCATTGGTGAAATTCAACGACTCAGAGTAGTGCTAAAATCTAAGGATTCTGAATGTTTCCAATATAATTACCCCCCCCCACTTAGTCACTTAAATAATATTGCTCTTGTAATAAAAAAACCGGGAGACCCGTATTAATCGGCTATCCCGGTTTTGCTAACTTGTAAAATCTTTTGATATCTAATTTGTATCTTTTTGTTAGAACAAGCTTTTAACTGTCGTTTGTAGCAGGTTCTTCTTGAACTTCAGGGTTGTTATTCTTCTCTATTATCTCTGGCGCAGGTTGTATTTTCGCTTCTTTTGAACCTTTATTTCGTAGATCAACCCTTGATCTTTCTTTAATTCTACTAGCTTTCTTGGAAAGCCCTCTAAGATAGTAAAGTTTTGCTCTTCTTACCTTACCCTGTCTCTTGATCTCAATTTTGTCGATCAATGGAGAATGAAGCGGAAATATTCTTTCAACTCCCACTCCGTAAGATACTTTTCTAACTATAAAAGTCTCGCGAGCTCCACCGCCTTTCATGGCAATAACCACACCTTCAAAGACCTGGATTCTTTCTCTTTCACCTTCTTTGATTTTATAATGCACAGCCACTGTATCACCCGAGCGAAAATCAGGAAGGTCTGCTCTCATCATTGTTTTTTCTATTTCGTCAACGATATTCATCTTAAATCTCCTATATCATATTTTACATGACAATAATCTGTCTAGTATAATTGCAGCTGCACTGCGTACAGAAAGATGGTTATAGTTTGTGTAACCGCTAACAGGTTTCAATCTGTAGTCTGCTCTTTCCATAATCTCTTGTGCTAACCCCCAACCGGTTCCCAATAATAATAAGTAAGGCTTTTGCTCTTCTGAAAAAATTAATTCTCTTAAACCCTCAAACCCAATCATGTTATCTGCAGATCTTGCGTCAGTAACAATCGTTACGGGCTTTTCTCCTTCTATCTCCTCAATTTCAAGGGCCACATCCTCTAATGTGTTTCTTAATGCTACCAGATTAAGGGCCTCTGATCTTGATTTGTTAAAAGATGCACCCTCACCCTCTGTCCAATGTTTAAGCACACGATTTACTAACTTTTGCTGCTCAAGATTGGGCTGCACCAAGTAGAATGATTTAACCCCATATGTAACAGCCGACCTTGCTATATCGTGCACATCTAAATTGGTAAACGCTGTAGTAATTATTTTAAACCGATTATTGTATACGGGATAATGGATTAATGCAATATATAGTTTAAAAGTAGGGGAATCTGTTTCCTTAAGCTTTTTTATAACTTCTATATCTTCGTTTTTTAATATAGCATTATCAAGCATATCTGGCCTCTTTTTGAAGGTCCGTTTGATACTTTCTTTTCTTCTCCATTCATCTATCTCGCCGTGATTCCCGGATAATAGGACATCGGGAACTTTACTCTCTTTGAACTCCTCTGGCCTAGTGTATTGAGGGTGTTCCAGTAAACCTTGGTTAAATGAGTCATTCTCTGGGGATAATGCATTTCCTAATACTCCAGGGATAAACCTTGAAACACTCTCCACTATTACCGAGGCCGCATTCTCTCCGCCTGAAAGCACGTAATCCCCGATTGATATCTCCCTGTCTACATATAGTTCCCTTATCCTTTCGTCCACTCCTTCGTATCTGCCGCAAATAATAATTATCTGCTCATATTCTGCCAGTTCTCTTGCCATTTTATCTGAAAACTTCTCGCCGTCAGGAGTTGTTAGCACTACGAGCGATTTTCTCGAAGTACTTTTTATATCTTCTATGGCTGAAGCTAAGGGGGCAATTTTCATTAGCATTCCCCCACCTCCACCATATGGAGTGTCATCAACTGTTTTATGTTTGTCTTCGGTATGTTCCCTGATATCGTGAGTTTGAATATCTAAAAGACCTTTCTCTTGAGCCTTTTTTAATATGCCAAAGGAAAAAGGGGATTCGAAAAATTCAGGGAAAATAGTTAGAATATCATATCTCATTTTGTTAAATGTAAACCTAAGAATTACCTGTTATTAATTGTCAGTCCAGAAGACCGCTAATAGGATTAATAATGATTTTAGAATGTTCAAGGTCGACTTGTTTAACTATCGGTTCAGTAAGAGGTATCAGATGTTCCTTATCACCGTTTTTAACCACCAATAAGCTCTGCAATGAACGATCAATTAAATCTTTTACCTCACCTATATACTGTCCTTCCTCTGTATATGCTTTAAGACCGATAAGGTCAAACCAATAGTATTCGTCTTCTCCAAGTTCTTGAAGATCTGACATCTCAACATGTATAACTTTTCCTACAAGTTTCTCAGCATCTTCAATTGAATCGATTCCCTGTATCTTGAACACAGCGGTGTTTTTATGTACACGACTTTTTGTGATCGTTAATTCTACGGGGGAGGAGTCAGGGGTTTGAACTATAAAAATCCTTTCCAGAGTAGAAATGTTATCTAGTTGGCGGCTAAAAGGAGCAAACCTTACCTCTCCTGATAGCCCATGCACTTTAGATATCTTTCCGAAGGAAATTAGTCCCATGTTTAAAAGGGGGGACGTCACTTATTCTAAGATTTCGAGCACTGCTCTTTTTTTCATTTTAGCAGCAGCCGCACCTAAAATAGTTCTTATAGCTTTAGCGGTTTTCCCCTGCTTGCCGATTATTTTGCCTAAGTCTTCTTGGGCAACTCTTAATTCAAGCACTGTTGTTTGCTCTCCGGCAATCTCATGTACCTCCACTTTCTCAGGACTGTCAACCAGGGACTGCGCAATGAAAGTTACAAGCTCATTTAGTCTATTCATAACTGATACCTCCCGTCTATAGTATCAATATCCAATACAGTATCAATATCCAAGAACTTTCTTAATCGTTACTGTTGTAGTCCTAGTTCAATTTAGAAATCAATTTGCCGACTCTTTCAGAAGTCTGAGCACCCTTGCCAACCCAGTCATTCACTCTTTCTGTATTAACCTCTAATACATGCGGGTTCGTTCTTGGGTCGTAGTAACCTAAAATCTCAAGAAATTTACCATCGCGTGGTGAGCGAGCGTCTGCTGCAACTATTCTGTAAAAAGGTCTCTTCTTTGAACCAGCTCTCATAAGTCTTATTTTAACCAAACTCGTAATACCTCCTAACTGTATATCAGTATAATAAACTATATTACCTAACTTTCATCATTCTTTTTGCTAACTTGCCCATTTTCCCCATATTACCCATCATTTTTCGCATCTGCATATAGTTCTTTATCATGCGATTTATATCTTCAACTCTTGTCCCGCTACCCTTGGCGATTCTTTTGCGTCTAGAGCCGTTTATGATAGTGTGGTTGAGCCTTTCTACGGGTGTCATGGAGTCAATCATGGCAATTGTTTTTTTGATTTCTTTTTCTGCCGTCTCTAATGCCTTAGGATCTTTAGATACATCTTTCATTCCGGGAATCATCTGAGTCATACTTTCGAGTGATCCCATTTTATTCATAGTTACCATTGCATCTTTAAAATCAGCTAATGAAAATTGTTTTTTGAGTAGCTTTTTTGCCATCTCCTCAGCTTTCTTATCTTCAAAAACAGTCTGAGCCTTTTCTATGAAGCTCAAAACGTCACCCATGCCAAGGATTCTGGATGCTATTCTGTCCGGATGAAATACTTCTATAGCGTCTAATTTTTCCCCGGTACCGAAGAATTTAATCGGTTTGCCGGTAACTGCTTTTATAGATAACGCAGCACCGCCTCTTGCGTCACCGTCCATTTTTGTGAGCACTACCCCATCTATGTCTATCGCTTCGTTGAAGCTAGAGGAAACATTAACTGCGTCCTGACCAGTCATTGCGTCAGCTACTAACAGCACCTGGTGTGGATTAACTGCGGCCTTGATGTTTTTGAGCTCATCCATTAGCTCTTCGTCAATATGGAGTCTGCCGGCAGTGTCTATGATAACTGTGTCATAGCCATTGTTGCGGGCTGTTTTCATAGCATCTTTACAAATATCGACAGGCTTAGCTCCAGGCTGGGTGTCGTATATGCCAACTCCGACTTGAGCGGCTAAAACTTTAAGCTGTTCTATAGCCGCTGGTCTGTAAACGTCTGCGGGTACAAGGTAGGGATTTCTATTTAGTTTTTCTTTTAAATACCGGGCTATTTTAGCTGCTGAAGTAGTTTTACCTGAACCCTGAAGACCAACCAGCATTATGCCGACTGGTGGGGTGGCCTTTAGATCTAAATCAGAACTCTGATCTCCTAATACGTTTATTAGTTCTTCGTGTACTATTTTGACAAACTGCTGCCCTGGAGTAAGGCTTTGGCTGACTTCTTGACCTAAAGCTCTCTCTTTTACAGAGTTTATAAAGTCTCTGACTACTTTAAAGTTTACATCTGCCTCGAGCAGACTGAGCCGTACCTCGCGTAAAGCTTCTTCGATATTCTTATCGCTAAGCTTTCCGTAACCTCTAACTTTCTTTAAAGTCGAGTTTAATTTTTCAGATATTCCTTCAAACATAATCTCTTAAATACACCTCTCCCGTCATAAACCAAACGTTAATAATTATCATAACTTGCATTTGTTGTCAAATATATAAGTGGTTATCGATTGCGTTTATTATAAGCATTATTAGGGTTCGGGAGGTGTTTGGCATATCAGTGACGGGTTTTATATATTGCAATGTCTTAAGAAGGGTTTTCTTGATATTTATACTTGTTATATAAGAGTTTCGCCCGGTTTTAACTCTATGATTTCAATTCCCTCTATGTCTTGGGTTAGGTTTATCAGTTGTTCGGGCGTTCCGGTAAGGAGTGGGAAAGTTCCGTAGTGCATAGGTATTACATATTTTGGAGCAAGAAAACGGCAGGCATAGGATGCTTCAAGTGGCGACATAGTAAATAAGTCTCCAATCGGGATCATTATAAGCTCGGGTTTATAAATTTCGGCAATAAGCTTCATATCGCTAAACACGGCAGTGTCTCCTGCATGATAAACCTTAAATCTGTTTTCAAATTCTATGACGTATCCAACAGCCTCACCGCCGTAAGTTATGGTCCCGTCTTCTTCCTGTATCCCACAGCTATGATCCGCGTGTACCATTGTGAACTTTATTCCATCAACTTCTTGTGTGCCGCCTTTATTCATGGGCAATATGTTCTGAACCCCTTTGTTGTTTAACCACACGCAGGTTTCATAAATTCCAACCACTTTAGGTTGAAATTCGTTTCCAATGCGGACAGCATCGCCTATGTGATCAAAATGAGCATGTGTTATTGCTAGGATATCGACTTTGTCTAATTTCTTTAGACTCTCAGGACACATGGGATTGCCGTCTACCCAAGGGTCCAATATTATAATTTTTCCAGATGGGCTTTTTATTCTAAATGTAGAATGCCCCATGTAAGTTAGTTCAATGTCTTTTCCGAGATTAGTCATTAATATCCGCCTTCCAAATTTTATAACATTCAAGCACTCTTTATTTAAAGATACATCAATTATTATAAATAAATTCTAGAGGCTTACAAACACAAAATTTGAAAAGGGAAAACGCTGATGATAGATTTAAGGCCACAATTAATGTCTAGAAAAATAATAAATTCCCAAAAGGATATAGATTAATGCTTGATTCAAAACTAATAGAAGAGAACATGCTTGAGGTTAAGAGGAAATTAGATTCAAGGGGAGCTGAGGTTGATTATGATCAGTTCAGAGCTCTAGATTTGGGAAGGAAAGAAATTATTAAGAAAGTAGAGGAGCTTGAGCGCGAGCGAAATGTAGGTTCTAAAAAAGTGGGCGAGTTAATGAGGGAAGGTAAGAAAGAGGAGGCTGGAGCGCTTCAGGAAGAGATGAAGGAGATTTCATCTAAAATTAAGAACCTCGGAGAGCTAAGAGCCAAAGCAGAGGAAGAGTTCCGTGATTTTATGTTAATGATTCCTAATTTGCCAAATGATTTGGTGCCAGTCGGAAAAAACGAAGAAGATAACGTTGAGATTAGAAAATGGGGAGAGCCTCGGGATTTTGATTTTACACCTAAGGATCACGTAGAGATTGGCAAAGATCTGGATATTTTAGATCTGGATAGGGCGGCAAAAATTACAGGGGCAAGGTTTGCCTTGTATAAAGGCCTGGGGGCAAGGCTCGAAAGAGCGCTAATTAACTTTATGTTGGATATCCATACAAACGACCATGGCTATAAAGAAGTTCTGCCTCCCTTTATGGCCAATACAGAAAGTTTCATAGGCACGGGAAACTTGCCGAAGTTTGAAGAGGATCTGTTTAAGATTCAAGATTCTAATTTTTACTTAATACCTACTGCTGAAGTGCCAGTGACAAATATTCATAGGGACGAGATATTAAAAGAAGAAGATCTCCCTATAAAATATGTTGCCTATACACCTTGTTTCAGAAGTGAAGCAGGATCTTACGGAAAGGATGTAAAGGGGATTATAAGACAGCATCAGTTTAATAAGGTCGAACTAGTAAAATTTTCAACTCCCGAAAAGTCATATGAGGAACATGAGTCCCTTACTCAAAATGCAGAACGAATCTTAGAGCTACTAGGTCTTCCCTATCGAGTAGTAGTCTTATGCACTGGAGACATGGGGTTCTCCTCCGCCAAGACTTATGATATTGAGCTCTGGGTCCCAAGTGAAAATACATACAGGGAAATCTCTTCCTGCAGCAATTTTGAAGATTTTCAGGCTAGAAGAGCGTCTATAAGATATAGACCTAAGCAAGGGGGCAAAACAAAGCTCGTGCATACCCTAAACGGCTCCGGGCTTGCTGTAGGTAGAACTTTTCTAGGGATTTTAGAGAATTATCAACAGTCTGATGGTAGTGTTACAATTCCTGAGGTTCTGGTACCGTATATGGGCGGCGTTACAAAAATTAGCAATTAACTTTTAGTTCTTTGGTTGTCAGTTTTGTCTGATAGGTACAAGAAGAGTAAGGATAGAATCAAACTGCCGATAAGAATGTATAAGAGAATAAATCCTGTTTGTTTTTCAACATCATTTACTGAAATAAAATAACGTCTCAAGAATATTATTATTGTTCCGAAAGTTGAGAATAAAGCCACCAGTCCAAACGTCATAAATAGATAAGAAAAAATAGTTGTTAGGGAGGTTCTCGTT
>SPCL01000117.1 GCA_004525335.1 Thermodesulfobacteriales bacterium | reverse complement strand
TAAACGAATGTACATATGAAAACCGATTTAGTTTTCACGGTTGAAAATATATGATTTCGGTATAAATTAATTAGCCTTAGATACTAAAATAAAATGGGAAGGTAACATATGGGCCTCACAAACGAACAAGTAAAACGCTACAGCAGACATTTAATAATGCCTGAAGTGGGTGTTGAAGGACAAGAAAAGTTGATTAACTCAAGCGTGCTCTGCATAGGAGCAGGCGGGCTTGGTTCGCCGCTTGCGCTTTATCTGGCAGCAGCAGGGGTCGGTCATCTCGGCATACTGGATTTTGACGTTGTTGATTTCAGCAACTTGCAAAGACAGATAATCCATAGCGAAAAGACTATAGGTGAGTTAAAAGTAGACTCGGCAAAGAAGAGGCTGCTTGAACTCAACTCGGATATTAAAGTCACTACATATAACGAAATGCTAACTTCCGAAAACGCGATGAAAATAATTAAAGACTACGACATTATAGTTGACGGAACTGACAACTTTGCGACGAGATATTTAGTAAACGATTCATGCGTACTCTTGGGTAAGCCAAATGTATACGGAAGCATTTTTAGATTTGAAGGCCAGGTAAGCGTGTTCGATGCGAAGAAAGGGCCTTGCTACAGATGTCTTTATCCAGAGCCGCCTCCTCCGGGATTGGTACCAAGCTGCGCCGAGGGCGGAGTGCTTGGAATTCTTCCTGGAATTATTGGAACACTTCAGGCCGCTGAAGCTGTAAAGCTAATATTAGAAAAGGGAAATCCACTTATTGGACGCCTTTTATTCTTAGATGTATTAGAGATGCAGCCAAGAGAAATGAAGCTCAGGAAAGATCCTAACTGCCCTATATGCGGAGAGAACGCAACCATCAAAAAACTTATTGATTATGAAGAGTTCTGCGGAATAGGACGCGGAGAATTAGGGCTCGAAGAAACAACCAAGAGAGATGAGTCTGACGAAGATGTAATGGAAATTGATATCGATCAGTTTAAAGAAATGCTCGATAACGGAAACGATGTGGTTGTACTGGATGTTAGGGAATACCACGAATACGACATATGCAACATTGAAGGCTCAGTACTTATTCCACTTGGCGAGATTGCCGACAGGCTTGACGAACTGAACCAAGACGACGAGATTGTTGTGCATTGCCATCATGGCGGAAGAAGCATGAGAGCCACAAAGTTTTTAAAAGACAAGGGATTTAAGAACGTAAAGAATCTGGAAGGTGGAATAGACGCCTGGGCAGAAAAATTTGATCCCGACATGCCTAGATATTAAAACAACTAAATAGCTGAGGAGCATGAGATGCTCCTCAGCTAACTCTTATAGATATAAACTCACTCTTACAATTACTCCTTTCAAAAATTTAGATTCATAATTGTTTATCAAACCGGAGAGTTCATATTTTCAGCCCTATCCGGGAAAAGGGCTTAGTTCCGCCTCATCATGGATTACACCCTAAATGTTTCATGTAACCTATTGCAAATATTTAAATAATTGCTTCTTATCCATCACAAATAGGACCTGGTTGTATCAAAAGTCCTAGCAAAATATCGTACTAAAATACAACTCAAGACTTATTGATAAAGACATAAACATGAACACACTATAATCAATGATGTTAGTAGACTAAAATGTAATAACATCTTCAAGGAGGTGGTAAACAGTAAAAACTTTACTTTTAATTGCGGTGCTATTCGCAGTAACGATGTTTGTTAACGGAGTAACTTCATTTACTCCGTTTAGTAGCATTACGGCTTCAGCTCAAGATGAAGGCGAGCCTGCTCCTGAACCAGAGCCAACTCCTGAACCTGAAATGTAAATCGTTAAAAAAAGCTGAATGGTTTTCCATACGAAGCTATGGAATTTGTGGGGAGAAATTCATTCTCCCCACTACTTTAATGACAACTCGGATTACTCGAATCACTTTAATCTTACCGATTCCGACAATCTAGAACTAATAAGATTGCCGCTCTAGTATACGTATTAAGAACAGTACATATTAATTGGAGTTTTAAAAATCATTCTTGTTTCCAAAGGAAGAAGAATACCAGCTGAAGCATTTGGATTCTTCAGAATTCTAAATCTGGTTTGCGACCGGACAAAAGGTGCAAAAAGAGGTTGTGGTTAATCATGAATTCTCTATCTCTTGCGTCTCTTATCCCTTCGTTTACTGTCTTTGGTAAATTTCTTATTTGCAGCTCGGATGCGCTTATGGCATTTAGGACAAACACCATATAGCGATGAATTATTTACGATGTTGGCGGAATCCTCAAAGTGCATGTTGCACCACATACAGACTAATCTCATGTTCTTCATAATATTTATATCGCGTTCTATTTAATTTTGAATTTCAATCCTCGACTCTGCTGCCCTTATTATCATTGCGAGCATCCCCGGATAAAACACGCCGGAGAGTTCAGCCATCTTGGCAAGATGACCGTCCCAAACCCAACCGGGGTTAGGATTTACCTCTAGAAGTTTAGGTTTTCCTAACTTATCAAGTCTTAGATCAAATCTACAGTAATCCCTGCACTCAAGCCTTTCGAAAAGTTTTAAGCAATCATCCGTTACGGATTTTTCAACTTCGTATGGCAAATCAGCCGCAATAGACTTCAGCTGAAAATAAGGGGACCCAGGAAGCCACTTGGCCTCGTAGCCGCATATTCTTGGCAAGCCTTCGGGAAGAGAAGAATAATCTTCCTGTATTATGGGAAAAATTGTATAGTCGTTAGGAGGATTTCCTATTATTCCTACACTCAGGTCTTTTCCCGTGAGAAATTCTTCTACCAGAATTGGTTTATCATATCCATAGATATCTCTAATGCGCGATATAGCGTCCATGAGTTCCTCAACATTGTATGCAACACTCTTCTCTGTTATTCCAAAGCTGGAATCTCCGAAGTTCGGTTTTACAATTACAGGAAAATCAAAAGCAATGTCTAATATTGTATCCTGGGGTTTAAGAAAAAATGCTTCTGGCACAGCGATATCCATTTCTTTAGCTATTCCCCTCACAAGTGATTTATCATAGCAATATGCCAGACATTGTGAACCTGACCCACTATATGGAATATTGAGCATTTCTGCCAATGCCGGCACATGGAGCTCATATCGCGGATTATTGAAGTAACCTTCATCGCAGAAGTTCAATATCAGCTTAATATTCGGTTTTAATTTTCTCAAATCGTCTATCAAACTATCGTGCTTATCAAGGAAAACATACTCACGATCACTATCTTGAGCTAATGCTGTCTTCATTCTGTTAATTGTATCAATATCATCCTGATCAAAGACCCCTTCTGGTTTCAAATCATCCCTTTTGGAGGGATCTCCAAGAAGTACAACTATCTCACCAGGATTGTTATTTCTGGGCTTGCGAACTTTCGTCCATTCCTTTGATGCCAAACATGTACATACGATTCTCCTCTCCATCATGCCCAGATCCTGATTTCTTTCAGTCGTGGACAGTATTGAGGTGCACAGATTAAAAGAAGAGAAACCTGAGGATAGCAACAATTTCTCTATTGAGTTATTAGAATAGAGCCGTTCGGCATAGAATTGATCTGTGATAACACCTTTGCGTACATGTGTCATAACTTCTCTTGTAATTATTCTTTTACCGTCACTCGATAAAGAGCGTTCACGACAAACGAACTGGTTTTTATCTATCCACTCCCAAGACCTCTTTTGAAAATTATTCTTCGTATGCTCACCATCGGAAATATCCAGAAGAAGCTTGCCCATTGGCTTCAATACCCTAAAGACCTCCTTCAAAACGTTTGCATCATCATGGACGCTCTCAAAATATCCAAAACTGTTTCCCAGAATCATCACAACATCAAAACTATCTGCCGGGTAAGGAAGTTTTCTAGCATCACCTTCTTTAATTCTTACTCCGATCCCCTCTTTTCGGGCCTGCAGCCTTGCTTTATTGACCAGGTATCTTGAGCGATCAAGGCCTTCTACATAGTCATACCCTCTTCTTTTCAGCTCAAGTAGGTGCCTCCCTTGTCCGCAACATAGATCAAGTATCTTATGATTCTTCTTAATGTCCGCACTTTCTATAAACAGATCGACTTCATTGTTAGTAATGGACAAGTCATCAACTATGTCACCATCCGTTTTTAAATAATTGGCGTTAAAGATATATCGCCACCAGTCAGGATGAACATATTTTTCGAGATCGCATACAGGTCCTAAGAAATTCGATGTATTACTATCCGCAATTTTGCTAGAATCTAAACCAGTTACAGCCATTAACATGCTCCTATGATGTTAAAATTAATGTTTATATAATAGTAGTATTGGGTTGGTGTTCAATAAAACTTAGTAAGTATATTGGTTATACAACCATGGTATTCAAGAACTACTACCAGGGCCTAAGACTCAGACGGAAAAGCTTCGCCACTAAAATAATTTGCGGTTAATTGGAACCTGCTTTTTATACCTAACTTCTTAAATATATGACCCACATGTGTCTTTACGGTTTTCTCGCTTATAAACAACTCCTTCGCAATTCCCTTGTTGCTGTGTCCCTGCAGAATCAATCTAGCGATTTTCTCTTCTTTATTTGTCAGCTTGGATTTCAGATCATTCAAGCTGAATTTTTTTGTATTGAGAATTTTGTTGAGGGCTTTGGATACAAGATTCACATCTGCCCAAATTTCCTCGTTGCTAACAGATCTGACAGCCTGAACAAACTGATCTGCACTTGAATCCAGATCCAGACAGCCTTTAACACCCAAACAAAGGGCATTAACGACCATGTCACTATCCCGCGAATTCAGCATAAGAAGAATTTTTAGAGGGGATTTCTTATCTCTAACTGAACCTAGGTATTCCATAATATTAAGCCCTGAAAGATATGGATCGAGGAATAAAACATCTATGTCATTATCATCAATCATCGAGAGAATATCGGAATATCGCGATACTTCTTTTATAATCACGATATCACTCTCATGCTTTATTAATTCTTTTAAACTTTGTCTGTAGAGATTATGCGAGATAGCTAATGCCAGTTTAATCATCCAATCCCCTGATATAGTTTTTTGTTACATTCATCTGGCGGTGTTTTATACGAAATATGTTAATAATAGCAAAGTTTGATTTATATATCTATAGTTTGTCAATTAAACTGCGACCCAAGATATATGAAGATAAAAGTCATATTTTAGTTGACATTGCGTAGCTGAAATCAAAAAACTGAGAGAATAGATTTGAGAAAAAATATGGATGCTTTTAATAAACGACTACCAAACCGGAGCGTTTATATTTTCAAACCTCCCCGGGCGGAAAAGGTTTAACGCTTTTGGATTGTTAGGCCCGCCGTATCCTGTATTGGTTTCAGCATTGGATTTATCGTTACAAGTGTATTCGATATTACCTCCATCAAACCTGTAACAATCTTCTTCGCCGACACTTGAGACCTTGGAACCGCAAGCGGATAAAGCGAGAAAAAACAAACTAAAGATTAATAGTTTTAACTTTGCTTCCACTTAAAAAATTATAAACGCAATAGGCTAAATGTGTAAACTTAAATTTCTACCTTATGTTGTTCTAGTGTTAGCAATCAGATCCGTGGAGAATGAGATTGTGAGAATTGCAAGAGAAGAGGATGCTGAGAATGGAACCGTCTAAGTACCGGACAGAGTTTGATTCTTACCTAAAACGCGGCCCGCAATCATCTTCTTAAAACTATTCCTCTTCGTGAAGAGATTAGAGAGGCGGGTTCTTGTCAAAGAAATCTTTACTTCACATTATCGGTTTTTAGATTTATATTTACTATATATATGCATCACGGAGGTGAAAGCATGGCAAGGGTAAGTTATGTGGAAGAAAACGAGACAGATAATCCGATCGTTAAAGAAAGCTTTGAGAGAATGCGCGAGAAGAGGGGCAAGGTTACCAATATTTATAAAGCGCTTGCGCACAAGCCTAATATACTAAAGACAATCGGGCCTTTCGTAGCCTCTGTACAGCTACCCGACGAGCTTGACCCCAAGCTTAAGGAAAGAATTATTTTAAGGGTATCGGGGATTAACCGCTCTGCCTACTGTACGCACGCGCACCGCCAGATAAGCGCTAAAATGGGGTTCACAGAGGAAGAAATTAATGAAATGGATAACCCTGTTACGGCTAATATCGATGAATCTGAGAAAGCCGCGTTGAGATATGCGGAAGCTATGACAGTAAATCCAGGCAACATCCCTGATGAAGTATTCGAGGATCTGAAAAAATATTTCAGTGAGTCGCAGATTGTCGAGATAACGGCGATAGCCGCGCTCTACAATATGATCAACAGGTTTAACGAAGCGCTCAAACTCGACCCCGAAGAGTATTAAAAACTACAGTTACTAAGAAGAGTACTAACCGTGGTCACAATTAGACAATCGCGGAATTGAAAGACTCCAGTAGTATGAGAGTATGGGCGGGGGGGG
>SPCL01000301.1 GCA_004525335.1 Thermodesulfobacteriales bacterium | reverse complement strand
GGCAATGAATTGAAAAATACCGATATAACTTATTATTTGGAGAAAAAATGGCTTGGATTACTGGAAACCAGCAACAAACCTCTTTAAGACCTAATACTCTTGACATTCTTGACGAGATCGAGAAAATTGAAGGGTTTTTGCCAGAAGATCAAGCGTTGTATCATCTTTATCGAATGATGCGCTCAAATATTACGTTTACTGCGAATTTATTAATGGGTGTCGATCTTTATCCTTTCCAGCACATGCTAATTAAAAACATGATGGAAAGAGATTATACTTTACATAGGCCTTAATGTTTTTGTCTTCCAGTATTTTATAGTTCTCTTCTGAGCCATAGCCTGCGTCAGCAGTTAACACTTCAGGATGTTTATTATAAAGATTTATAAACTGCGACAGGTGGCTCTTTAGCGTTAAGGTGTCAGTCGGATTGTGATGCAGGCTATAGGCTAAAATGTATTGATTGTTTGTAGTTATCTGAAGGTTATATCCAGGCTTTAATTGTCCGTTTCGCATATGATCTTCTTTCATCCTCATAAATGTGGCATCGGGGTCTGTCTTGCTCATCGAGTTGCGTTTTCCAAGCAATGACTCATATTTCTGATACTTCTTAAGATTCTCAGGCCAATGCCTTTTTGCATATTTTATTTTCTCCCTGACCTCTTTGTTTACTGGCTTTCCCTTCAATGCTTCATCTATTCTTTCTATAGTCTCTTTTATCTTCTGCGGATCAATGGGGGGAAAGTCAGTTGGAGTATCATCTCCAAGCTCTTCTTCTGCAACCTTCTGTGTGTAGGCTCATAACTCATTGAGTTTCTCGGCCATTCTTTCTTTATTGTACTTTACAGCTTTCCCCCACACAAAGGTGTATCGGTTTGCATTGGCTTCTATTTTTGTCCCATCCAGATATACATCTTTTAAACTAACGCGGCCTGTCTCAGCAAGCATCATGACAACCTGGGCGAAGATCTCTTTGAGAACATCTTTTAATTTTTCGCTCCTAAACCTGTTTATTGTATTATGATCAGGGCGGTTCATCCCGCTTAACCACATAAAATGGATGTTCTCCTTAAGAGCTGCTTCCATCTTGCGACTACTGTAAACATTACAAAGGTAGCTATAGATCATCACCTTGAGTAGCATCCGTGGATGATAACTTGATGTCCCTCCCCCTTTGTACTGTTTTAAAAGAGAAGTATCATCAACTTTATCGATTAATTCATCAACTATCCGAACAGGATGTCTCGGTTCAATCAGTTCATCAAGAGATGGTGGCAAAAGCATCATCTGCTTCTGATTATAATCCTTGAAGACAGGCTTTAAATATTGTTTTTTCATGCCTCTAATATATTAATAATGAGGCATATAGACAATACAAGAACATGTTAATAATCAAATACTTATTAACAATCTATGTTTTGGAACAGTGCGTGGGCAAACCGGAAAAGGTGCGAACCGCACCCTGTTTTTTGGAGCGGGAAATGGCTTTTCGCAATTGGTGAAAAACTGGGTGAGGTTGTCTTTTCCGGATTCCTTTTCTTTGGTTCATTTCTTTTGGAGGAGCAAAATAAATGAACATAATTCTAAAAATTAAAAGAGGGTGCCCTTTTGAGACACCCTCTTTTCTTCCTGACGCCTGTCGCCTTCTATCCTCCGAAACTTTCTTTGAAGGTAGAATCCACCGACTGGCGGAGAAGTTGGTGGCGAAGGAGGGATTGCAACATAATTAGCAACTTTGGTTAATTAAGTATCCTTGTCCCGAAAATAAATTTCTCGTTCCACCAGGGATCGCTTAATGAGGTGATGGTCACTCCATTTGTGGAAGAGGTGTGGATAAATTTATTGCTCCCGATATATATGCCCGAATGAGTGATGAAACGATCTGTTTTATATGATCTTATAAAAAAGACCAGGTCCCCTTTCTTAAGTCCATCCTTCCCGTTTATTATTTTTCCATACCTGGCCTGTTCTTCTGAGTTATGAGGCAAGACAATGCCATGAGTGCCAAAAACCGTTACCAGTAATCCGGAGCAATC
>SPCL01000232.1 GCA_004525335.1 Thermodesulfobacteriales bacterium | reverse complement strand
GTAAGCATTCGGCGAACCACGGGTATGCAGCAATCTGATCCATGGCTATCTTGGAATGTTTAATTTCCAGTACAATTTTGCTGGAGTTCTTTGAAATTCTTTAGAAAAATGTTTGGACAGTTTAACTTTTTCCAAGTATATCCAGTAATCATTGGATTTCTATTGGAGTTTTCTGGAGTTCAAGTTCACGTGCTGCCTTCCAGTTATGAGGCAGGAGGTCTGCCAGATCAAGGCTGTAGTCGTTGTTATAATAAGGTATTCTTGTTATCACGTCAGTCAGCCACTCTCTGGGATTTACATCTGTTGAAGCACAGCACCCAAGGAGCGAGTACATTATTGCAGCATTTTCTGCCGCATCATGATTACCACAGAACATGTAATTCTTTCTCCCAAGAGCCAGAGGACGAATAGTATTTTCAACGAGGTTATTATCTATCCGGTACCGGCCATCAAGGTGATACCTGGAGAGTCTGTGGAACAAAGAGTAAGTATATGTTAAAGCCTGACTCATTCTGCCTTTTGGTAACGCTTTGGGCATGTAACTTACGATCCATCTCTCAAAACCAAATAGTATTGGATAAGCAAGTCTTGCTCGAAGCTCTGCCCTTTTCTGGTAATCCAGCTCCTGGTCATCTGCCATGGATTCCACTGCATATATTAACCCGATTTGTTCAAGGGCATACTGAGCTCCGGCTTTGTCTTCCTTGAGGGCTTCAATAAATTTTCGTCTTGCATGTGCCCAGCAACCAAGAAGCAATACACCCTTTTTGTTCTCATATATGGAATATGCCTCATAGCCGTCTGTCTGTACAGCGCCCTTAAAATTATGAAGAAGTTCTATTACTACTTTTTGTGCACGTGAGCCTTTATCGTAATAAAAAAATACAAGTTTCTTCATTACATCACGAACCACCCACAGATATGCTTTTACTGCCCGTTGCTTTTCATGGTTGATAACCGGGACGGTACTTTCGTCGATCTGTATATAGTCGGACTCAAGCACAATCTCTTTTAATCTGTAATACAAGGCCCTGAGTAAATCACTACAACCAGCGAACCAGTCATTTACAGTAGATGCCGGTATTCTTATTCCCTCAAGCTTAAACAGGGATATCTGTCTGTGAAATGGAAGATGATACATGTATTTACCCATGATTAACTCGGCCAGCAAACTGGCTCCGGCATTACTCCTGGGAAGAGGTAAGAGTGGAAGGGCAGCGATCTTTACAGTTTTATTCAGACTGCCATCCATGTCCAGTTCCTGCTGCACCTGTAAATCCTTTTTCAGAGCGTATTTACGACGAATAATCCGCCTTACATAGATCTCTCCGGGTTTATGCTCCAACTGTTCGGTTACCTCTTCACCTATACGCACCCAGTTCTCATCAATGCCTTCGGGCTCGATGATCTCTTCCTCACGGCGGAGATCCTCCGGAAGCGTCAATCGAACAGGTTGTTTCTTAGTATGCTCCGGTTTATTGCGCTTATATGTGTCTATTTCACTGGCTGCAGTCTTGATTGTTTCCTCCTCTTCAGGAAGCACATCAAGCCCGTCAAAATCAATCTTCCGTTGAGCAGGATCTACAGGTATATACTTTTCACTGGATGCTTTCCAGAACTTACGCCTGAGCCAGGCCAACTGGTCAGTTAACTTTTTGATTAAACGGTCTTTCTCTTCTATCGCTTTCTGGAACTGTGCAATCTTCTTTTCTGCCTGAGCCAATGCTCCACCATCAATCTGACGTAATTTGGAGAGTTCCTGATAAAGCTCATCGCGCTCCTGAAGAAGGGTCTCTATAAATGTATCTTTATCAGCTAAATTATCCACAGTTTTCTTTGCGTTTTGTTGGGTTAAAGATAACAAAACAAACCGTAGTAACAAACTGTTATGTTGTTAATAACTAACTGAATAACAGGTTTTTATTAACAATTTTATGCACTTTTGCACTCCTTATTCTTACGCTCTGAACCATAGTCATTAAATCCTGCCAGTTTATGGTTATCGAAGCGGTATTTTCATCAAAAGCTGGCAGTTTAAACCGGCCTGATTCTAATCTCTTATGATAGATTACAAGCCCTGCATATTCCATGTGCAGGATCTTCATCACATTCTGGTTGCGGTTCATGAAGATGAAAACCCCTCCGTCACGGACATTCTGGTTCATGAATGTATTTACAACACCACTCAGTGTGTAAAAACTTTTTCGCATATCTACCGGAAGAGGATATAGATAATACTTCAGTGAGCCATGCAGATGGAACATATTATCAGTCTACCAGTAAAACAAGTGAACGCAACCCGGCCAAATCCAGGGGATGCTTTAGTCTCAGAGTAGTCCCGTTGGGATAACTGATCTCCATGGGAAAAGTATCGCTTGAGGTATGTTGCTCATGTTGTTCAGGGGTGAAGTTCTTTGATGGTCCACTCAGGTTAGCAGGAATGGTATTAACCAGTAACGGAATAAAGCGCTTCCCTGGTTCGCTGTTGAGTTTTTTTCGCCAATAATAGTAGGAGGATTTGGGAATGCCTTCGTTGGCGCAAAAGGCCGTAATGTTAAGCCCTGTGGCCTTTTGTCTTTTGATAAGCTCCAGAATTTTTGATTCGTTTATCATCTTTTATGTTTGGCTGAAAAATAATCAGCCGCGACAACTGAAAAAAGATGCACTACGCCGGATGCTTACGGAATACCCACTATCTGACATCATTTTTAATAATGTCCTTCATGATAAGGTCCAGCCTTGCATCTTCTTCAACTTTTACAGGTTTTCTATGGTCTGAATCTTCTTTATACTTACCATTAGTGCTTTTATACTCAGGCACAAGCAAACGTATATAACTGACCACTTCGCTTCGTGAAAGAGAGTAAAGATTATTTAAAAGTGCCTCTATTCTGATCTGAATCTC
>SPCL01000015.1 GCA_004525335.1 Thermodesulfobacteriales bacterium | reverse complement strand
GATTTATATTTGTTAGTTGGTCCGGAAACAAATTCTTAATCAGTTGAATCTAAATATTCACTCTTGTAGATATCAATAAAACTCATAAAAATAGCTAGTAGAATGGGACCAATAATAATTCCTGTAAAGCCGAACACAGACAAGCTTCCGAAAATTGTTAGAACAAGGAATAGCGTCGAGAGTTTAACCTTGCCTCCAATAATCATAGGTTTCAAGAAATTATCAACGGAACTAACTACTAACCCACCAAATATAAGCACTGCTATCCCGGTATAAATGCTGCCGGTGAAAACAAGATATAGTCCAACAGGCAACCACACAATTACAGCCCCAGCTATTGGAATAAGAGCGAAAACAAAAGTAAGAACTCCGCCTAAAACTGAATAGGAAATTCCTAACAACCAGAAAAAGAGCCCTTGGAGTATTCCTTGAATGGCTGCTGTAACCATGACTCCAACTATTACTGCATTTAAAGTGTCGTAAAATTTCTTAAAAATTTCATCCTTTTGTTCGTCCTTCATAGGAATTAATGATTTAATGCGCTGCAGCATACTATCGCCATCACGAAAAAAGAAAAACAGTGAAAATATCATCAGACCTAAGTTAATTAGAAGACCAGTAAGATTAGATGCGGCGTTTTGAACTTCGTCTATTACATAGCCACTAACAGATCCTAGTCCCTTAACAGCCATTTGATGAATATTTAATTCCCCGATTTGAAGCTTCTTCTCTAATTCTTCTAAAATAGAAACCGGAATGAGCCCTTTTAGCTTTTCCAGCTTCGTTTTCAATTCCGAGACCTCGACATTATCCGTAACACTTTGGTAAATATCAAACATATCTACCGCAACTGTGGCAGATATAAAAACAAGGGGCAATATTACAAGAAATGTTGCCACTACGGTCATTATCAGAGCTGAAAGGCCCTTTCGGTTTCTTAATAACTTAGTAAGTCTTACGTGAAGGGGATATAAAGTAAGTGTAATTATTGCGCCCCAGAAAAGAGCGAGTATAAATGGGCTCAAGATCTGATAGAAAATATATATAAGCAAAAGAAATATTACTATAAAAAACCAGGAAAATACTTGCCTACGATGCACTCTGACTCCTGTAAGAAAACATTATTCGTATATACTGATCTAATTCCTAATTTACACTAAATAAGGAAATTTTGACAGAGTTAGGCTATTATATGAATATTAATCTCTCGTATTTTCTAGTCACGACGTGAATATTATAGAATTTTCTACAACTATGACCAGATATCTTAAATGCTCTATCGCGACATTAGTATTAGTTATAGGCTTCTCAATTTATAACCTGAGTTACCTAGAGGCATTCAGAAATTATGCTCAAGCTGAAGATACGAGTAATAGCGTGGTTTATGGCTATAAGATCATAAACACCTATCCCCACGATACAGAATCATTCACACAAGGTCTCATTATAGACAATGGATTTTTATATGAGAGTACGGGACTAAATGGTCGTTCATCAATAAAAATAGTTAATCTTGAAACAGGCAAAGTAATAAAATCTCACAAACTAGCGGACAAATATTTTGGAGAAGGAATAACTATAGTAGATGATAAAATTATTCAACTTACTTGGCGCTCCAAAAAAGGGTTTGTTTACGATAAAGATAGCCTAAAGCTTCTAAGAACATTCTCCTATCAAACTCAGGGATGGGGAATAACTTATGACGGCAAATACCTCATCTTGAGTGACGGGAGCAATATCCTCTATTTTATGGATCCCAAGAGCTTTGTAGTAGTGGGCAAATTAGAAGTCTACGATGATAACGGGGAAGTTAGCAAACTTAATGAGCTTGAATACATAAATGGAGAAATATACGCAAATATTTGGGGCAAAGACTTAATTGCCAGAATTAATCCAAAAACTGGCTTTGTAAGTTCCTGGATAGAACTTGATGGACTACTATCTAAAGAGGACAAAAAGAAAGGGGTTGACGTGTTAAACGGTATAGCTTTTAACCCTCAAAATGGAACTCTACTGGTTACAGGAAAACTCTGGCCCAAAATTTTCGAGATAAAAATCATCAAAAAGAATTAATAGAACTTATAACGCACTTTATTTTATCAAGGGCTGCTGTTCCATCTCTTCAGTATCTATAGGATTTACATCTGATTCAATTTCTTCTTCAATGCCGCGGGGATACTTAGAATCATAACTCTCAGGTTCTACCCTTGGCTCCAATTCATCGGTTGTATCAGGTTCTGCTGGTGCAAAAAGTGCAGAGCAAGAACCAATACTTAGTGACAAACCCAACATAACTAATAAAATAATATTTTTCATTTTCCACCTTGTGTAATATTAAAATTTTTATTGAGTATAATCTTGGCTGAATAATCTTACACGTTATATAAATAATAGGCCATATCATATGAGGATAATTTGGTTCTTGAATTAAGACGTGAACTAGGACAAGAATCAATACTTGTAGAATATACGCCATCTGGAGAGACCCCAATATTTGAAGTTTTGGAATAGTGTATACTAAATAAAACCAATTAATCTTCCGATGACAAAACTAAAACGCACCTTAACTTTTGGCCTACTTCTAATAGTAATTGGAGCTGCTTGTTCGCTGCTAATTGTTACGTGTATGACCAGATTTTCTGATGAACCTGGCAAAATATTCTGGATTGTATACATAGCCTCGCTGCTCCCAACGATAGTATCGGGATCGATTGCGGCGTTTTTATATCACTATCTTTGTGAATCAAAGAAAAGGTGGGTTCATATCTTATGGTTTCTAATCAACCTTACAATTATCGTGGGCTTTGCTCCATTTATCTCTTTTGTTGTATTAAGCTCAATGCTAAATTGATTTAAATTACTTTCTTGCCCTATTGTCTTATTATAAACACCCCCTCTTCCCCTTCTAACGTCTCAGCTAAGCGGGATGTCGGCATCTCCCTTAGACTGTTGATAAATCTCTGACATTTCGTCGTAAACTTTCTTAAGTTTATTGACGCGTTCAAGGAATCCTTGCGCGGTTTCATCATCGCAACTATTGATCACAACTCACTCCTCATTTGGCATTTTGTGTTCTTCGTATGGTTCCCATTTCATGTCGATTGCTGGGTGATGAGGAGTAGATCGTTTTAAAGTCTCCTCTCGTGTGGCCTCGCCCATAAGCTCAACATCCATCCTGTATTTTAATTTTTTGCCAAATACATGCACTGCCAAGTCGCGGTCATTAATTATACGACCTAGCAGCATTATTAAGTCGTCTTCTGTCGGGTCTTGTATGCTTTCTGCAATAATAAGCCTGTCGTTTACAGCATCTCTACCCATCATCTGGGCCAAGATTTGGAAGTGGACGTTTTCCCGGCGCATCGCCCAGGCGGTACCTACAATTGCGTATAATCTTGACCATTCTTCCTCACCAATTTCTTTACGCCATTTCTCAAGCACATCCTCGAAGTGATCCACTTGCAATTTGCCGGCAAGCTCGATATTTTTCGCCGTCGCGGGCCATACAGACTTTGCATATTTTGAAAATCCTTCAGAGCTGAACTTGCCTGTTTTTAGTGCCTGATTGGTGAATTTAATTCCTTCTTCCAAGATTGTTCTGCAATGTTTCTCAACATCTGGCGGCATGCCCACGTCCTTGAGAGTTTCAAGTGCTTGTTTCAGCATCTTGTTGTATTCAGTGAGTTTTGGCCTCCAGTTGTCAATCTGGGGATTGGCGAAATATGGTGTGATTATTTCGAATATACCAACGATTGTGTGTGAAACCGACTTCATCCGCTGCTATAAAGCGGGTACAGGCTCGACAGATACCTCGCTGCCATTTCTACGCAGAATGTACTTGCCGCCGACACGGTTAAACATCACTATAATTACAGGCGACTGACTTTCGCCGACGAGCCGTTGCGTATCTGCATAATTAGCCATCATTGTATCGTCCAGATCATAGAGTCTCTGTGCCGATTCTTGAGAAGTAGTTAATCGTTCCTGACCCACTACATCTTCACGCTCAGCAATGGCCAACTCAACCCCTATGAATAGAGCTAGTGCTAAAAATGCAATACTCACTGACCACAATCTTGTATTCTCCAACATATTTGTATACCTCCTGCTCCTTATTATAAATTACAAAAAAATGCTGTCTCATAAGTGATCTTATAATTACTTTCATTCCAAGACCTTAAGATTTTTTTAGTTAACTCTACCGCACATACGAAAAAAATAGATTAAACAAAAAAAAATGTCAACTATAGACAGAGAAATTTTCTATTTCACATCCGAAATCTTCTCAAGGGCAAGTAAGAGAGCTTGGGTTCCCTTTCGACCATACCCCTGCGCTTTAGTCGCAACATAAAGCTGGTGTACAAGTGATAGCCCCGGAAGAGAAAGATTCATTCGTTCAGCTTCTTTAAGTGCGATGTCCATATCCTTAATAAAGTGCTCTACATAAAATCCGGGCTCAAAATCACGTTTAATGGTTTGGGGGGCTAGGTTATCAAGCATCCAAGACGCTGCAGCCCCTTTACCAACCGAACTGAGCATAGTATTCAAATTAAGCCCCGCTTTGTATCCATAAAGTAGGGTCTCGCACATACCTATCATTAGAGCAGAGGCCATTATCTGATTGCACATCTTAGCATGTTGACCTTTCCCAGCTCCTCCTTGATGGACGATGTTACCCCCCATAAGTTTCAGAAGAGGCATAACTGCTTGAACAGCTTCTTTATCACCACCGACCATAATAGACAAATTGCCGGCCTGTGCTCCGATATCTCCACCAGAAACTGGTGCATCTACCGATGAACACTCCTTCAGCATTGCTGCCTCATATATTTCTTCAGATAACGCGGGCTCTGTTGTAGTCATATCTACTATTAGACTCCCTTCTTTGATACCTTCAAATATTCCATTCTCACCAAAATAAACTTGCCTCACATCCTTAGGAAATCCAACAATTGTAAAGATCACGTCTGCTTTCTCCGCAACTAGTTTTGGGGAATCCACCCACTCCGCGCCTAATTCAATCAAGTTCTTTGCTTTCTTTTTTGTCCGGTTATAAATAACCGCTTTATATCCTTTTTTTAGTAAGTGAAGACACATTGAGCTACCCATAACTCCAGTCCCAATCCAGCCAATAGTGGTTTTTTTCGGGTTTACTTTTAACATTTTACAACCTCCTATATATTGTGATGATATCAATTTCACTCTAAACTGTAAAGCAATAAACTACCCCTTAGTAATATTGAATCAAAGAAGACACAAGACGTTTACAATAGCAAGATTATTTTGTACAATACACGCTCATTATATATACAAAAAGGCGCTAGAACCCAAATTAAATGAATCTAAGAAATTTACTCATCAGACTGTTGGCTATATTAATAGTTTTTATTGTAATTTTAGCTATCGGGGAAGTACTCATTAGAGTTTATCTCCATTTCAATACAGCATATGATATTGAAATGACCAAGTATGCGATAAACCTTAAAAACGATTCTGACAATAAATTAATCGGTCATGTACATAGACCTAACAAATCTATGAAACTGATGGATGTAATGGTGGATATCAATTCTGATGGTCATAGGGACAAAGAATATACAGTTGATAAAAGTGATAAACATAGAATCATTTTTCTTGGTGATTCACTTACATTTGGATGGGGAGTTAAGGAAGAGGAAACCTTTGCTACTCTAATCGAAGAGGATATGAACTCTCAATCCCCGACTGAAGTTATTAATTTTGGTATAGGAAATTATAATACGGAACAGGAAGTTAATCTTTTTATTGAGAAAGGTCTGAAATATAACCCTGACAAAGTAGTTTTATTTTATTTTATTAACGATGCGGAAATAACGCCGGAAAAATCAGGGTTATGGTTTTTAGGTTATTCTCAATTCATTTCTTTCTACTGGTCACGAATAAACTCTCTGCTTAATAACGTCATGCCATCAAAGAGTTTTCAGGAATACTATGAATCTCTTTACGGCAACGACCAACAAGGTTGGATCAATACAAGAAAAGCCATAATACAGTTACGTGATATTTGCCAAAGTAGGGGAATTGAATTCCAAGTAGTGTTGCTGCCAGAACTCCATGATGTAAACAACGAAATATTTACAAATGTATACAATAATTTGGCCCTATTTCTGAAGGATAACGATATTGATTATTTAAATTTAGCTAAGCTTTTTGAAAACTATCCTGATCAAATAGGATTATGGGTAAATTATGATGACGCTCATCCTAATAACATTGCCCATAAAAAAATAGCTGAATCAACTTTAGAATTTATTTCAAATAAGGGGAACGAATAGTGTTCAAAAATTTCTTCTCAAGATATAAATATTATTTGCTCACAGCTCTAATTATCTTTATCGTATTAACAGCACTACTAATACTCTTTTCAGGTGGCCCCCAGAAAGGTGGCTTTAACTATCAAATCTTTTAACTTCTCTTGGGAATGGCAATAAAAAAGTGACCAAAGCGCCAAGTAATCAAACCAGTTCTAACAGTCGTCTCAAAGATTTACTCGTAGTCTTTATCTTAATTTTACTATTCGCGTTATTACTAGAGCAAACAATCCGGTTTCACCTCTTTGGAACAGAATCCTTAAGTTACCAGAAGATGAAGAGCGTAGGATCTATGGGTTATACCGGATATTTACAAAAATCAGATTTCCCCGATGTTGTTTATGAATTCAAGCCAGAAATTGATTCGTACTTTAAACTTGCCGATTTCAAAACAAACTCCCGAGGGCTTAGAGATAAAGAATATTCTCTCGAAAAGCCTGCCAATACTTTTCGAGTTGCAGTTATTGGTGGTTCTTTTACAGTACCCGCCGGAGTAGAAATCGACGAAGCGTTTCACAGTATCCTAGAAGATAGATTCAATAAAGAAAACCCGGATTTCAATTATGAATTCATTAATTTTGGAGTTAGCGGCTATAGAATCAACAACAAGATTGCAACACTTGAACACAAAGCGCTCAAATATAACCCGGATCTAATTTTATTTATTTTAGATGGTTCTCAATTCACTGAAGATGAAGAAAAAGAATTCAAACCTAAATCACAGAAAAACCAGTTTTTTCAAAGCTTCACATACAAGCTAATATCCAAGAACAAATTGTTCACACAAGACAACAAAGATCAGGAATTTCTTGATGAACATAAGACCGGTTTAGATCAATTCAACCTTGAACTTCAGAAGCTAAGTAATATAAGTCAGAAGAACAATGTGCCAATCTGCGTTGTAGTTTTGGATCATGACTATAGTCATTATGAAATGAGCAAGGAGATTAAACGATTAGTCGAGAACAATAATTTATACTACTCAAACACTATTGCTTCCTTCCAAGACATAGATATTAGTGAGCTTACTATCTATAAAATTGATATCCACCCAAACAGCAAAGCTAATCAAATATTTGCCGATTCAATATACATGGATCTTAAAAATCAATCGCTCATAGATAAGAAATAAATATCATTAATAATTTGACAACTTAAGAGCTTATCCACAATCTTCTATTGATGGTTAGCATAAATTCTGTAATATATAGTAGCTAAAGCAATATCCCTTCAGTCAATTGTTCTTTTTAGATAATGTCCCCGTAGCTCAGAAGGATAGAGCGCAGGATTCCTAAACCCAACAGAGCAGATGCTGCAAACACCCAAAAACGCTACAGCTATCTGATATCATTGGACATTTTGAGCATCCTGGCATCTAGCATATCTCGCATATTTAGTCTATTTCTGGCCAGTATGGACACCTATTTGGACACTATGAGGATTACTCTTAAGTAACAGAAATCAAATGGGGAGCACAGTACAAGAGGCACCGCTCACACCCACAACAATCGCAAAGGTTGTAACAGGGCCGTCTATTCCGCCGTAGACAAAATCTGATTAATAAGAACTGATTATCACTTCTGAGTTTTTAATTGCCATATTCTATCAACCTATGAATTAAGGTTTCTAAGTATTATATCTTTAAATATAGATTCCATATTCTCCAAAAGTGGCTTTGTAGTATCTATAGTTGTTAAGTTCTTTTCACTAAGCTCAGAAGGTTCTTCAAACTCAGAAATAAATCTGTCCAATATCTCCAATCTGCCGTCAGAAACAGATAATCCCTGCTGCTCTCTTTTCAAGAGTCTTTGCTCAATTACATCTTTTGGAGCGTGTGTTTGTAAAAAACATAAAGGGATATCTAAACTATTCGCCCTCTCTATAAGAGACTCTCTCCATTTTCTTTTTGAAAAGCTTGCATCGAGAATCACAGATCTTCCGTTCTTAATTATTTCTTCTGCTCTATCAAATAATTCCCGATATGTACGCTCTGTAATATCCTTGGAGTAAATTCCGCTATCATATTCCTCGTATTTTCTTTCTTTCGAGGGAATACCCGAGAGTCTTTTTCTTGATATGTCTGAGGAAACAATCTCGCATGACAGCTCTTCTGAAAGCAGATCTGCAAAAGTAGACTTTCCCGAGCCAATAAGTCCGAACGTGGCAATTATCACAGGACCCGAGCCGAAAAGCGCATATTTCAAAGCCAGCTTAAAATATAACTCGGCTTTTTTATGCGCAAGTTCTCTTTGCTTATCAGGCACCTCAGGCTCAAGAGCCTTAATGCTTTCTACCTTTCCTCGAACATACGCTCTGTAACATTTATAAAAATCAAGCACCTCATCGATAGAATCGTCCTTCATGGCCTTGGAGATTTCTGAGACGAAAAAATTAGAGAACCTATAATAACTATTAAAGTCGAGATCCATTGCAAGAAAAGCAATATCGGAAGCTATGTCTATATATCTGAACCTCTCGTTAAATTCAATACAGTCGAAAATGCATATATCTTCTGAGCGGAAGTTTATATGCTCAAGACGAAGATCTCCATGGCAGTCCTTTATCAACCCCTGTTCCATCCTTATCCTGAACAAATCGGATTTGTTTTCAAAAAAGTAATCGTTATAAAATTCAATGGCGCTATATGCCGCTTGAGAAATCGTCTCCCAAATAAAACTCTTTGAGAGGGTAAGATTCTCATCTATATTTACTTTGATCTTTTCAGGGCTGCCATATTCGGCAATCTCTTCACAGGACCTTTGATATTTATAAAAATCTGCCAGTTTATTTGAAAGCCTTATAAAATCAGTTTCATCTACATTGTTTTCACTAAGAAGGTTCTGCAGGAAATATTTCTCCGGAAGCATATTCATTTTCACTGCGTACTCGACAATTTGCCCTCCTTTACCGATACTCAGGCTCCCGTTCGTTAGAGATATTTTCTCGATGCCGAGATAAGCACTACTGCAAAGCCTCCTGTTGAGCTCAACTTCCTTCTCACAGTAATATCTTCTTTTCTCCAGAGTAGAAAAATCGAGGAATCCCAGATTAATTGGTTTTTTGATTTTATAGACAAATGGAGCCACCATGAATACATCTGAGGCATGAGTTTGAATATGCTCTATGTGAGTGGGCGAGTGCAGATAAGAAGATGGTAATGAGAGGAAGTCAATTAATCTTGATCTTTCAATTCCGCTTTGAGTTTTCATAGAGAAAGTTTCTCGTTTATCCTTCAGGCCTCATCGCTAGAACGGAACACTGGGCACTGGAAACAACTCTTTCGGTCACGCTTCCGAGCAAGAACCGGGTTACCCCCGTTCTTCCGTGAGTATGAATAACGATCAGGTCTATATTTTTTTTTGTGGCATATTGTGAAATCGTTACGCCCTCACTCATACCGTGAATAACTTCTGTGTTCATTTGAATATTCCTTGAGGCACCTCTTTTGCTTTCGAATTTTTTTTTAAGTTGAGAGGCTCTTTTGTTAAGTGATTTCATAGACTGTTCTATAACCAGCTCAAGAGCGCCAGCCGGTAAATCCTGCGCATACATATCTAACCTAAGCACAAAAATGACAGTTACTTTAGCCCCGGTAAGCTGTGCTACGTTTAATGCATATGTCAGTGCAGAATCGCTTTCTTCGGACAGGTCTATAGGAACGAGTATATTCTTAAATTCTGCTTTAGCATTGTTTTTACTCTTAATAGACAATACCGGCACCCGGGAACTTTTTAACACCCTTACAGTTTCACTGCCGGCAAGCATGCTTTCAAAAAATCCATGGCCATGCTTACCCATAACTAGAAGATCTGCTTTCTTTCTCGTTGCAAACTCCTTTATTTTATCGCTAGGTACTCCCTTTAGAATTACTCCATCAAATTTAATACCGGTTTTTTGAAGCTCCTCTTTCACTTCATCAAACCTTTTAGCGGCGTTATCTTCTATTTTTAATCTCCATTTTTTTATTTCTTCTTTGGATTCACTAATATTATCAAAAAGTAATTGGACCGGCATAGGGACCACGTGTACGCCCAGAATCTCAGCGCCTGATTTTCCCGCAATGTACTTTGCATAATCCAAAGCTGTCTCTGATTCCCGTGAGCCATCAGTTGCCCAAATTATCTTTTTTAATTTCATCAAAGGTTCTCCCTCTTGGATTGACTGCAAATAATCAAAATATTCCGCCGTTTAACACTCCTTGTAATTCTATCATAATACAGCATATATTTGCCACCAAAGCCACGTACTGATATCACAGTACTTTTGATTTGCTGCTAAGAGCGATAGCAAGGTCACTAAGCTCCGTTGCAATTACTACAATCAAATCATCAACTGAGACTATCCCTGTCAATTTGCCATCTTTAGTAACAGGCATTCTTCGTATCGAATACTCTGATAAAGTGCTTAGAATGTCCATGATGTTAGCAGACTCATCTATGTAAACTAAATCTTTAGTCATTACCTCTTCAACAATTACTTCCTCAGAATTTTTCCCTCCGGCTATTACTGATATAACCAGGTCTCTATCCGTAATTATTCCGACAGGAAATCTTTCATCGTCAACTACAACTAATGATCCAATTTCTTCTCTCATCATAAGATATGCAGCTTCTGAAACAGATGCTGTAGGTCCTATGGTTATTACATCCCTATTCAAAATATCTTTTAAAGGCTTAGTGCTTCTAATCAGGGGTTTCTTCATAGTCCCCTCCTTATTTGTTAAATTAGGACTCAATATTAGATATTGCAACTATAATGCCAATATTTAAGTCCTAAGCTTGACATAAAATATGCTAATTAAAGTGGTTTTTAGAACGGTGGAATGTAAGGTGTCAGATTGTCAGACAAACAATATTGAAAACATTTGTCTAATATACTTTAAATATATAAATTTTATCTGTGGCATAATTCTTGCAAATTAAATTTAAGACTACTTGATTGAGGGGAAATTATGTCTGACTATGGCTCACTTTATCTTATTGAAACTTCTTATAATTTCGACCGGGATGCTACAGAAGTCATATTCGGCTATCTAAAGCAGGATAGAACAATAGTGGGCAGAATATCAAGCATAAGGGTAATTGTAAACATTCCAGGATGCGGGGAAAACGAGTCCGAGGCTGTCGAAAGAGGGTTAAAAAAAGCTAGAGAATTATTAGTATCAGCATCAAAAGCAGAATTTGAGGATAGTTAAAAATGAAATTGAATTAAGAAACTGCAGCAAGCTGTTCCAATTCTTTTAGCTTAGAGGTTTCTCCGAGTGCTACCAAAGTATCACCCACATTTACTATGCTGGTTGAGTTCGGATTAAATCCCATTGTTCCATCTAGTCTCTTTATAGCAACTATAATAATCCCCGGGTCTCTTCCAATTCCGATATTCTCAAGAGTCATTTCATTGAATTTAGAGCCTTTACTCAACTGAACTTCTTCTAACTGAAGTTCAAGGTTCCCGGTCTTCGTGGCATATTCTATGAAGTCAACAACAGATGGTATTAATATACTGTTTGCTATCCTGACTCCTCCCGTGTAATAAGGAGAAACTACTCTGTCAGCACCCGCTCTTTTGATAAGGACAATTTTAAATGGATTAACTAGTATTATTTTAGGGTAATGGTACTGGTTTCGGTACGGCATTGCGAATAGGTGGTAGAGTTGCTAAATAGGCAAATATCGATTTTAGATCTTCATCGCCTAACTTAGCATAATCTTTCCATGGCATAGGGGGCTTAATATTTCTTTTAAGATTAACATGACGTCCGCTCCTCATTATTTCAATAAAAGTTTCTTCATTCCACTTCCCAATTCCGGTCATGGGATCTGGAGTCAGATTCGCAGAGAAGCTCATTCCCCGCTCGCCTGCCCATACAGTAGAATCAAGAGAGTATAAAAATTTAAGCCACTCCTCAGAATCAATTTCAACCGCAGGAATTTCAGGTATTTCTGAATCACTAGGGTGTCCCGATAGTGTTCTTTTACTATCCGGTATCAATCCATCCTTTGTTTCGATAAGCGGGGTATGGCAATTGTTGCATCTGCCTTCATTGACCAACTGGTTTCCTCTGTTGATTTGGCTTATTCGTTTACTATCAGCATCATAATCTTGAGCATTAAGAACAAAATAGGCAACAGATGTAAGTAATATTGTTAATAGTAATATTCTCAGCATATATTAGACCTCACAGCTACAGAAATTTTACTAAGGCCTGAAAACTAATACAGGACAAGGGGCCTCGCGTATTACTTTCTCAGCTTCACTCCCTAAGACAATCCTTTTTATTCCCTTCCTTCCATGTGTATTCATCATAATGAAATCAATTTTGTTTCTATTGGCATAATATCTTATAGCTAACCCAGGGCTTACACCATGTATAACTTCTGTGCTGATGCTGATATTGAGATTAGTTCTTTTTTTCGGTTTGAAAAATTTCTTTTTAGCCGTATTAGCCATTCTATCTAGTTTTTTATGGGATTTCTCCATTAATTTCTTTACCAGAGAAGGAGGTATATCATAGACATTTTCATCCAGCCAGAACACGTATAAAAGCGTCACAGAAGCATTAAATATTTCTGCAAGTTCAAGGGAAGATAAAATAGCAGATTCAGTATCGTCAGAGACATCTACTGGTACCAATATATTTTCTATTTTACTTATGCTTTTTCTTCCTTTTCCTTTCACAGAAAGAACTGGTACGGGAGATTTTCTTAAAACTTTTGCAGTATTACTGCCTATAACAGCTCTCTCAACAAACCCCTGACCGTGTTTACCCATAACAATCAAATCACAACCGTTGGACCTTACAGCTTTAATTATCCCCTCAACGGCACCATCCCTTACAATTTTGAATGTAGAATTTATCCCCTTTTCCTTAAGTCTTTTGGAGACCCTGATAAATCTGTTCTCAAATCTCTTTTCAGTTTTTTCTACGATATCCATAATGGCATCCTCCGGAATAGGAAATAAGGAGGTAATAGGAAAATGGATTTCACTCACAAATATAGATAAAATTTCAGCTTCGAATTTCTCAGCAAGGAATGTTGCATATCTCAATGCACTGTCTGACTCTTTTGATCCATCTGAAGCCCATAGTATTTTTTTGATATTCATACCAAACTCCTGAAGACCTATGTTGCAATTCTTATGCCAAGTTAGAGTTTATCATGATATCAGGAGAAAATGCATATATTCTAGATATGGTTATAAAAACAAAGTTTTCATATGTCAGAATATTAGACAGAACATATCAAGATGCTTTAATCTTAGAATGAAACTATCAATGAAGATAAGGACATTAATACGAGAGCTTATACACTAACCTATAATTACTTTCCGGCAGCAAGAAGTGAGGCTTCGGTATGCTGGGTAATTCTGACTACATGACGGCTAATGCGTCTAAGCCACCTTATCGCCTCCAGGTTGCTTGTGCCCAGGCTGACACTAAGTTCTCCGCTTGCCACCCTTGATATAACCCCTGCCCGGTATGGTCTAACTTTCTTGTGTATATTCTCGCCTGCAACCTGAACAATTATCTACACCTTATCCATGCATGCTTTCCATATGCTGCCTGAGTTCCTTTATATAAAAATTCTATCAGAGTTAATGGATATAGACAGACAAATGCAGCAATTTAGAAATTGATGATGTACTGGGCGTTCGGTGTAGGGAGGCCGGGCCAAGGATATTGAACCGGGAATTATCGGTTGCAACTCAAGATATAGTCAAATTGTAGTATTTTTAAGATCTAATTCCAAGGATTGACCATAATATTTTTCTTTTTATTATTGCAAAACAGATTGATAAGAGTTTTTGGCATATCAATTGCAATTTAAATAAACTAAAATAAGCATAGTATTATTAGGAGAATACACTTTGAAAAATATCGTCACTTTGACAATGAATCCTGCAATAGATGTGAATACGTCTGTTGATAATTTTGTTGCGGAACGAAAATTGCGTTGCGGAAATCCGTCGAGAGAACCGGGCGGTGGTGGAATTAACGTTTCTAGGGCTATTAGAAAATTAGGAGGCGAATCGGTCTCTTTATATACATGTGGAGGTCTCACGGGACGAATGTTTCAAGAGTTGTTGGATAATGAAAATCTCAACCATAAACCAATTCCTATTAAAGATGCAACACGTGAAAATATAATTGTGTACGAAGAGTCCAGCACCCTGCAATACCGTTTATGTATGCCCGGACCGAAACTAAATGATAATGAATTGAAATCAAGCCTCGACCAAGTTTTTGCTTTAGACCCAAGACCGGATTACATTGTTGCTAGCGGTAGTCTGCCCCCAGGCGTAGCAAAAAACTTTTACGCTCAGGTAGCTCGTGTTGCTAAGCAACTCGGCAGCAAAATTATCGTAGATACTCAGGGAGAGCCTTTTCAACTGGCATTAGAAGAAGGGTTATTTTTAGTCAAGCCAAATTTAAGGGAACTTAGCCAGCTTGGAGAGCGTTTAATCGAAAACGAAAAGCAGATAGAAGATATGGCTGAGAAAATAGTTCAGAGCAATAAGAGCGAAGTCGTCGTGGTATCACTCGGAGCAGCGGGGGCGCTGATGGTTACAAAGAAAGAGAGCCGGTATATCCGATCGCCTGCCGTCCCCATAAGAAGCAAAGTCGGGGCTGGCGACAGTATGGTAGCGGGCATCGTATTAGCGCTATCGCGGGGGATGACTATACAAGATGCCGTTTATTTTGGTGTTGCAGCGGGAACTGCTGCCGTCATGACTCCGGGAACCGAGCTTTGCCGCCGTGAAGATACGGAGCGTTTATTCAAAGAAATGAAATTAAACCATTAAGAAGGGGCGTTGCAGTAACTCACGAAGTTCAGCACCAATAAGACCAAAACATTGCTTCGCCATCGCCTTATTAACAAGTTTTGCCACTCAAATTGATTATCATAAAGATACTTAACTCTATCAAGAGCAATCAGTGAACCCAAATGCTGAGCTTGTAATCCTTTATCGTAGTGAAGGCGGGAACCGGCTTTATAACTCTAGGCAGGTTAAAAGGCGGGCTTTGATAAATAGACGCTGCAAGCTGGGGCTTCCTCCTGATACGATTAAGGAGTTTTTAAAGCTCTTTGTTCACTGTTTAAATAAACCAAATCACTGAGAAAATGGATGCTACTTTAATTACAATTTGCAAGAAATTATAGACTACATTATAGTAAAACTATATGAAGCAATCTTGGGGGAGATAAGTAACGATGACTGATCTTGAAAAACAACACCGCGAAAGGATGGTTGCTGAGCAAATTTTTGCACGCGGCGTACGCGACAAGCGGGTATTGGATGCCATGAGCAAGGTGAACCGTAAGGCCTTTGTGCCTGAAAATGTACGCAACCTTGCATATGAGGACAGGCCGTTACCCATTGCAGCCGGGCAAACGATCTCACAGCCCTACATTGTTGCCTATATGATCGAGGCGCTGGTGCTGAAAGGCGGCGAGAAAGTGCTTGAAATCGGCGCCGGATCCGGTTACGCGGCAGCTGTTCTCGCCGAGATTGCCGGTGAGGTTTATACCATCGAACGCATCGATCAGCTGGCGGAAAAAGCGGCCTCTAATTTGATTGGTGAAGGCTATGAAAATGTTCATATCCTTCATGCTGATGGAACAATAGGCTGGAGAGATGAGTCACCGTTCGATGCAATTCTCGTTTCCGCTGGAGCACCCGAGATTCCGCTGGCTTTAAAACAACAGCTTGCGATCGGTGGAAGGATGATCATTCCGGTCGGGGCTGATCCCAAGGTACAAGAGCTCATTCGTATCACACGTGTGGATGAAAATGTGTATGACCGTGAAGATCTGGCAGATGTGCGCTTCGTGCCCCTAATTGGCAAGGAAGGCTGGGAGCTTGAAGAAGCCGAGAGTGAAATCACTCGGCCACGCGTCATTCAGACACTGCCCAGAGCCAACGAGTCACTGCCTTCTCTCATTTCAAGCAACGCTGAAGCTTTTTCTACTGTAGAGGAAGCATCATTGGATTCTCTGCTAAAACGAATTGGCAAGTCCCGTCTAGTTCTTATTGGTGAGGCCAGTCATGGCACGTCAGAATTTTATCGAATGCGGGCGCTTATTACCAAGCGTCTTATAGAGGAGAAAAACTTCAATATTATTGCTGCTGAGGCAGACTGGCCGGATGCAGCACGAATCGATCACTATGTGCGGCACCGTAACACTCCACCATCTGAATGGACGGCATTTGCCCGGTTTCCAACCTGGATGTGGCGCAATGCAGAAGTCAGGGAATTCATCGACTGGCTACATTATTACAATAAGGCTTTGCCGTATAATGACCGGACGGGTTTTTACGGTCTTGATCTCTACAGCCTTTATAATTCTGCTCGTGCTGTCGTAGACTACCTTGATGAGGTTGATCCCGATCTTGCGATAGTAGCGCGGAGTCGTTATGGTTGCCTGAGTCCCTGGGAGGCCGACCCTGCGGCATATGGTCATGCAGCGCTCACTGGTGATTATCGCGATTGCGAGCAAAATGTAGTGCGCATGCTTGCCGAGCTTCAAAAAAAACAAATGGAATATGCAAATCATGATGGAGAGCGGTTTCTAGATGCTTCCCAGAATGCCCAGCTAGTTGCAAATGCCGAACGTTATTATCGGATTATGTATTATGGTTCCCGCGCCTCCTGGAATCTGCGTGACAGCCATATGTTCGATACGCTTCTGAACGTTATGACATTTCATGGAGAAAATGCGAAGGCTGTCGTTTGGGCCCATAACTCACACATTGGTGATGCCTCGGCAACAGAAATGTCGACGCGTGGCGAGCACAATATCGGTCAGCTTTGCCGCGAAAAATTTGGTGAAGAATCCTATAGTATCGGCTTTGGAACCGATCACGGTACAGTTGCAGCGGCTTCAAATTGGGATGCTCCTATGGAGGTTAAACAGGTACGTCCATCCCATCCGCAAAGCTATGAACGTCTTTTCCATTTGACGAACAAGCCGGGACTCATTCTTCCTCTGCGCGCCGAACAGAAAGGTGAGCTCTATACTCAGTTGAGCAAGCCAAGACTGGAGCGGGCCATTGGCGTCATCTACCGACCCGAGACGGAGCTTGCCAGCCACTATTTCGAGGCAGTTCTGCCCCGTCAGTTTGATGAGTATATCTGGATTGATCAGACCAAAGCCATAACGCCGATATCAACAGCACAATTAGAAGGCGTACCTGATACTTATCCTTTTGGGACTTAATCGTGCTACAATTGAAAAGGAAAAAATTATGTTCAAAAAGATTTTCCTATTTTTCTATTAAATCGTGACTTTTCTGAGTTCGATTCTGATAATTATCATTAAAGCTGTCTTTTGATTCGTGGCTTGTTTTAAGTTAGCTCTAAATCTTTCGAGCGCTGAGTGTTATTCTTTAATCATTCTCGATATCCATTTTCATTGATAAAAATGTCATCATGTCCTTTAGAGCAATAATACCGACCAATTTCCCAGATTCTAAAACCATGAGTCTGCTGTTCCCACTCCGGTACATTTTGGAAAGAGCGTCCATAGCATCTGCATCCGGTCTAACGCTATTTTCCTCAGTACAGGGACTAACTATTTCCTCTACTTTACGGAGCATCCAATCCTCTTTGGGAATTTCTTTTACCATACGGGTTGTAACACAGCCAATAAGCTTTGAGTTATCCAGAACCGGGTACATTTTAAAATGATGCTTGTAAAAATAATCCCCTACTAACTCCTCAATCGGCATTGAAGCTGATACTGTAATCAGATCGGTTTTCATGAAGCGGCTTACATGCTCACCCTCTAATGCTTTACGAATGAAAAGCTGCCGATACGACATTTGAGAAGCATTTCGAAGAAAGAATCCAATAAGCACCCACCATATACCGCCAATGAAATTGCCGTAAATGAAACTAACTACCCCTAAGATAATCAATCCAAGTCCGAAAGCAGCTCCAATCTGGGATGAAACCCGAGTCGCCCATCTAATATTTTTTTTCCAATACCATAAGGCCGATCGCAACATCCGCCCCCCGTCCAAGGGAAACCCAGGAAGTAGATTGAAGATAGCTAAAACCATATTAATAATGCCAAGGTATAAGAATATTCCATTAACCGGTACCGGCCACCCAAATTTTTTGCCGAGAATGTAGATTTGATAAGACAGCAGAGCTATGAGGATACTGGCCAGAGGCCCTACAACTGCCATTAAAAATTCAGCTTTTGGACTCGGCGGTTCCTCATCCATCTCTGCAACCCCTCCGAATATGAAAAGGGTTATTCCTTTCATTTTGATACCATACCTTCTAGCTACCAAAGAATGACTTAGCTCGTGTAGGATTATTGAAATTAATAAGCCCAGAGTTCCTGCAACGCCCATCCACCAATAAGTGGCATTCGGGAGATCTTTAAAGTAATGAGGGAAAAAACCTTTAGCGAGAGACCAGGTAATCAGTATCGCAAGGATAAACCAGCTAAGGTCTAGTTTCACCTCAAAACCCAAAAGTTTAAACAGTCTAATTTGCTTTCCAAACATAATATATTAATACCCGGGAAACTAACCTAATAAAATCGATAATTTTTTAATCCTACTCAACCAGATAACATCATAAAGCTAGACTTATCAACTCCGGCATCTTAGTCATTGACATGCAGCTTTGATAATTCTGTAGAAACATCACTATTTTTCGATGCAAGATCCCAGTGCTTTATCAGATAACTTTTCTCGGCCTCAAAGTTGCGATTCAGTTTTTCTTCTATAGCTTCAGTTTCTCGGGTCTCCATTTCTGAGGTTGTATTCACAAACGAAAGAGTCCTTGAATGATATAGAGGTATTAGGGCTTGAAGTAGTTTATCCCTTTCAATTTCCTGAATATTGAAGGCAATGGCGAAATCAAATACTATTCTAGCCCAAAGTTTGCTTTCGTAATAGAAATTGTCACTTTTAAGTTTCTTTAACTTCTCAACGGCTTTCCAATTTTCAGAATCAAGAACACTGCGCCAAATGTCTGAATAAGAATCAAGACCCTCTATAAAGGAATCGTATAGTGTTTCAGGATGAATTATTACTTCGAGGAAGTTCTCTTTTTGACCGAGACCAAAACCGTATATGACACTAGGGCTAGATTCAAAAATATCTTTCCAGAGATACTCAAAAGCGCTCATTAGTTGAAAACTGGTTCCGACGACTTGAGAGAACATTCTACCCAAACCCACAGGGTCTTTTGTTCTATGGGCTTTTGAGGTTCCAAGAAACGTTTGACACACTTTGAAGTTTCTGCATATAGCAATCGTTGTCATCCAAATGTCTATCCCGAAGTGGGAAACTTCGTCAGTCCAGGTCTGTTCAACAAGGAAAGAACGAGCCAATTTCCCCGAAATACCGAAATCTCCTGCTATAGGTTGCCTGACCCGAAGTCCGTACAAGGTACGCAGCAGAGGGTAAGCAATGTTGTTTGTGATCGTACCGTCATATTTATGCCTGGAGTAAATAGGTACTACAAAATCATAGCCATCAAATATAGGTTCCAAGAAGCTTTCAACCCACTCGGGTGTAATACTCGTAAGGTCAGCGTCAACCATAATTATGGCTTTAGCCCTGAGTTCGGCGGCAACTTTAAGCAAATTGTGTATGTTAAAACCTTTTCCTTTTACATCCTCAGGAGTTGAAACGTATATCTTGGGAACTTCTGTTTTTGTATTTAGAAATGCCTCTCTTGTTCCATCTTTCGAATTGTTGTCGACATTGATTATTACCGAAGATTTGTCAGAGAAGTATTGTGTAAGACCTAAACTTGCCTGCAGTGTAGGTATCGCTATTGTTTTTGCTTCGTTATATGAGGGAATGCCGATTACTATTTCTGCAGAACTTACATTATCCGGATTATCTATATATGATATCAATCAATTTTACTCCCAGTTCTAAAATTTTTCCACACAAATCCTAAATAACTTTCTGATCTTCATTTAGCATCACCTGTCATTTTCAGGATGGTTTAGTGTGGTGTAAGCGTAATAACCGGAACTGAGGACTCCTGAATAACATTCAATGTGATACTGCCGATAAAATCCTCTTTAAAAACGATTCCCGCATAAGTCATCATTACAATTAAATCTATATCTTTTGCCCTTGCTAATTCTGTTATTCCAACCCAAGCATTTCTTGCAGCTTCTACATATATCCGAATGTTTCCTGTCGCATTAGATTCTCTCAGCAGATGTCTCAATTCCATTTTAGTATTAGATTTTATTTTTTCCATCAAAGAATCTGGAAATTCATGTCCAGATGTTTCTACAATGTTAGCTATTTGCAATTCAGAATTGAATATTTCTGATAGTTTAAGTGCATAATCAAAGTTTGCTGTTATACCGTGTGATAAGACTACAGGAACCAATATCTTTTTAATTGTTGTTCTCATATCATTTTTTCTTGCAGTCAGAATTGGTATCTTGCAATTTCTTAAAACTTTAAGCACTGTTCCGCCCATAGTAGCTTTATCAACTGATCTACCTCTTCCCATAGTAATCAGATCAACATTCTCACGCTCGGCTGCTGTAATTATTTCCTTTGAAGCAATGCCCTTAGCAATCTTGTATGAGAAATGCAGATT
>SPCL01000008.1 GCA_004525335.1 Thermodesulfobacteriales bacterium | reverse complement strand
TTATTAAGCTGGCGAAATATTCTGGTTGAGACGGAAAAGATTGCCAGGATCGTACCTTTTCTTTATTTGCCTGAGACGCTCGTAGTTAGCTCCGTAAGTGCGTTTTACGAGACTCTCGCCCTCTTCATTTAACCCGGAGTGATTAAGATAAGTCCTGCCCGACGAGAAAGGTTTAAACTTGTCCATATTTTCCCTTGTCCATGCAATATTAGACTCAGATTCCTTAGGATCAAGCCATGCGGAGTTGAGCTCTGCTCTATAAGGCACACTCCTGTCGCCAAATGCTGTCTTGTCCGCTGGCACCCTCATACTGGCGCCCCTTAGATCCTCAACTAAAAAGGGGATCAGCTTGGCCGGACGCTCACCAAAGGACTTAATTAACGTGTCTACCACATCATTGTCAAAAGTTTCTAAATATAGTGATGTAAAATAGCAAATCATAGCCCCTTGAGGTAGAGGTGAGTCAAACATGCTCTGTATTTCGGTGTATTTTTTAGGGCCGCTCAAATCAAAAAGTAGCTCCCCCATTTCCCTAAGTGGCTTTACAAAACACTCTCCATCCTCTAAAGGACCGCAATGAACACCTGCAAGCATTATTGCAGCTCTCCCCTGTATCTCTTTAGGGAAAGGATCTAACTCAGGCACGTTCATCAATATTAATAACGATGAATACTCATCAGGAGCATCTGTCATAAAGTCGCGCCATTGGGTTATAATAGTTTTCGCATTCTCAGCAGGATACATGGGGCCGGAAAACATGAGCTCTGGACCTACCGGGTGTAGGCGGAACTCAAATGTGGTTACAATGCCAAAATTTCCGCTTCCTCCCCGTACTGCCCAGAAAAGGTCCTCATTTTCACCTTCACTAGCATGGCGGAACTGCCCGTCGGCAGTGACAATATCTACGGAAAGAAGGTTATCGATACTAAGACCGTATTTAGCTCTTAGCCATCCGAAGCCGGCTCCGAGAGTAAGACCGGCAACACCTGTATCAGAGACGGTACCGGCAGGAGCTGCGAGTCCGTAGACCTGAGTAGCTTTATCCATCTCTCCCAAAAGAGTGCCCCCTCCTACACGAGCGGTTCTAGCTTTCGGATCAACTTGAATTTCATTCATAGGCCTCAAGTCAATGGTAATGCCGCCCTCGGAGAGGCATTTACCGGCAACACTGTGACCCCCTCCTTTTACAGCCAGGAGGATGTTGTTATCGCGTGCGAAATTCACGGTTTTTACTACATCATCGACTGTGATCGTGCGCACGATCAAAGCCGGCTTTATATCGAACATCCCGTTGTAGATAACGCGAGCTTCATTGTATCCGGGATCACCTTCGCTTAGAACTTCGCCCTGAATACTATTTATAAACGCTTTGATTAAAGCATCGTCTACAGTTTTTCGAGATCCTTCAAGAGTCGCCATCTTCATGGAAACATATTCCTCCGATATAAGATATTTATAACATAACAGAAAAAGAAAACCCGCTCTACCTTACTTTGAGATAAGATAGAACGGGTTATTTGTTATCTTTGATTTACTTTTTATAGATTATCCCGAATAAGCGGCGACTGTGATTTCCATAACTTCAACGTTGCTCTGCTTTCCGGCGGCTCCGGGAACGATGATAGGAAGATCGACTCCTGCGTCCCTGAACTCTTGCAGCTTAGCGCGGCAGCGGTCTGCTGGTCCAACCAAGGCTACGGAATCCAGCATCTCAGCCGTAAACACATCGGCAGGTTTCTCGCCAGCCCTTACCTTTTCAATTGCGTCGCCGTAACCGTTATTAATCATCAGCCTCTGATAAAACGGGAAGTTCAAATATGGTGAGAACCCTCTGATTCCAGCTTTTTGGGCAAGCTCAAGATCATCCGATACAATTGAAGGAATTCCAAGAGTAATGTCAATTTCTGATGGGTCGCGGCCTGCGGCCTTAGCGCCTTCAGCTACGTAGCCCCTTAGCTCCGAAATATATTCTACGGTAGACATATAAGGCATAAGTCCGTCGGCTATTTCCCCAGCTAGATTAGCTGCGCCTTTTGTGAGCCCAGCAATGTAGATTGGCACCTTAGGCAGATCACGTTTAAGAGTGAGCTGAGGAGCTGTACCGTCCAGAAAACCCCTGACTTGAGTGACATAGTCTCTCATGGTCTCAACAGGGTCGCCCATCTCAATCTCATAACGGGTGTTAACCGGCTTGTGACTAACCCCTAGACCGAGCATCATCTTGCCGCCTGTAATTTCCTGAATTGTGAGCGCTTCAGCCGCAGCCATAACGGCTTGGCGCATATAGATATTAGTAATCCATGTTCCTACTTTAATATTAGAGGTTGCCTCGGCAAAGACCTGTGCGTTTGTTAGTGCGCTAAACGGCGGGACTTCGGGTGAAAGGATCGCTTCAAACCCTGCCCCTTCGGCTAACTTTGCAAGCGCGCGCAAATCATCAACACTACATCCCCAAACGGGTGAAATAGTTGCAATTCTCGACATAATATCTCTCCTTTAAATCTAATTTTCAATATTGATTAATTACGTCTCTATAATAATCGGGTCTGAGTAAAGATTCGTCCCCGCTGTTTAATACTGTCCTTATTTGAGCCAAAACTTTTTCTTTATCCTCTGGGAATTTAGCTTTTATCGGCAGGTAGTTTGAGATGTGATTAGAGAAGAAATATCCGCCTGTAAGCTCTGTGTTCGCGACCAATACTTCAAGCTCTTTTATTATCTGAAATTTATTGGGAAGCTCAAATTCTCCGCGCTCCATCTCTTCAAATAGAGGAGCGCCGGGGCGAACTTGCAGAGATAGAGCGCCAACATATTCGGGATCGGCTCCGGTTAGCAGCTTACCTGTAGCTTCTGCGTGCTCCAGACTCCTGTCTGTGCCTCCCATTCCAAGCAGCACCATGGCGGAGTTCATAATCCCTGCTTCCTTTAGCATCTGGGAAGCCCGAACTGTTTCTTCGTGATTTGCGCCTTTTTTGATTCTTTGAAGCACTATATCATCACCGCTTTCAAAGCCTATATACACCATATCTAGACCGTGTTCTTTTAGTTCTTTTAGATTGGACACACCCTGCCGCAATATGTCACCGACATTTGCGTACATTCTAATCCTTTGAATTCCGGGATTCTTATCCTGCAAGTAATCCATAATCTCAATGAGCTTATTTTTGGTGAGTACCAGCGCATTTCCATCTGCGATGAACACTCTGTCATTTATTAGAGCTGCTTCTGTCGCAGTATCTATTATTGATTTAATCTCATCCATGGGGCGGACGCGAAATAGCTGCTCTTCCTTACGGTACATTGCACAGTAAGTGCAGCTATTATGGGAGCATCCGATTGTTGCCTGCAGTATAAAGCTCTTGCCCTCGCTTGGGGGCCTGAAGAAAGGATTTACGTACTCAATCACATCTTATAAATTAACGAAAAATAGGGATATTTGCAAATTTACACGGAAATGCTTTACAAAACATACTTTACAAAATATAAGGAGTTGTTATAATTCCTGCCACTATGAGTGAAGAACAAAAGAAATCACCGTTAGCGCTCGAACCGCACGAAAGAGAAGCATTCTGGTATATAATGGGTGTGCCTATTTTAATTGCCTCAATTGTTATACTTATGATGCTTATAAATGTTGTGCTAACACCTTAAGCCACTAAGCAGATACAACCCACTTAACAAGGAGAGCTACTATATCATAAGGATCTAGAGCGCCTCCTGTGTTGTCTTTGTATTGATATTGTCCTTGTTTAGTTAAAAATGTGGCTTTGAGAAGTTGCGTAACTTTAGCCGAACTTTGACTTACTCCGCTCTGCTTGTTTCTAATTTTTCCAATCACGGTAATTGTATTAGACTCTTCATCAAAAAATATAACAATTTTGGTCGGGGATATTATACAAAAACCCCCTCTCCTGCCTGGAATTTCTAAAAACATCTCTAAAAATTCTTTAGGAAGCATATATGCGGATAACACATTTGATTTTGAATTAGAATTAAAGACATTTACGGCTTGTTGAGATATTAAGAAAAGTTGGTCTATAGCTTTTAAATAAGGTGTATCGTTCGGATCGGATTGCAGTTCTTTGGACTTAAGTTCTTGTTGATTCGAATAGTTTTGAGCAATACAAATTATCTGATCTTCAAAATCCTCATTCATAATCTTAGTATGCCGGGTCCTTAAGTTCTTTTAACAGGCCCATCAAGTCTCCATTTGGATCGCTGAAAACATCTTTATAGTATAGCAACGAACTGTCTGCTAATTCAATAAGCTCTCTAACGGCTCTAATCTCTTTGCCTCCGGGTTTTATTAGTAATGCACCTACTAGCTTCCCATCTTTAAACGAAAAAGAGCCTAAGGGTTCTTCGGTATTGCCTCTTATAATGTGCTCATTGCCATATTGTGAGGCTCCTATAAACATTAGCATAGTGCCAAAAATCTCTGTGTCGTATGCAGTAACCTGTGAGAATGCTTCATGCGCTCCCGCCATATTCCTGCCCGCCGTGCGTCCCTGGAATTGAGCGTTTTCGATGTGCCCTGTAAGATGTGAAGTGCCTAGAATGAGATCATTAAACTCAGCAATGTCTCCGGCTGCATATATATCGGCAACATTTGTTTCCAAATATTCGTTCACTACTACACCCTTTCCAATCTCTATCCCTGAGTCTTTTAAAAAGTCTATATTAAGGCTTATCCCTACCCCTACGCCGAATAAATCACCTTCAAATACTTCCCCACTCTCAGTAGTAATCGAATTAGCAAGCCCGTTTTCTCCGGCGAATTCAATCACTTTCTCTTCTACATAAATTGATACTCCGTGTTCCTTCATCAACTTGGTAAAATATTTGCCAATTTCCTCAGGAACGAGATTCTGCCAGGGATATTTCTCCATCATTAATAACTTCACAGATAGGCCTAACTCTCTTAGAGCAGCCGATAGCTCAATACCTATAAAACTGCCTCCAACCACAACTGCTTCTTGGGCACTCTGTGCTGCAGCTTTAATCCTCTTTGCATCGTCAAGTGTTCTCAGATAGTAAATTCTTCTTAGATCGCTCCCAGGTATTTGAAATTTAAGGGGAGAGCCGCCGGTGCAAATGAGAAGTTTTTCATATGTTATCTCATCTCCATTTTCAAGCTCAACTGTTTTTTTACTAGTATTAAGTGAAGAAGCTCCGTTACTATGGATAAATGTAGCTTTGTTAGTATCGTAAAAGTCCTCTTTTACCGTAAATATTTTATCTTCCGGATAACGGCCCTGGATAAAGCCTTTTGATAGTAGTGGGAGAGAATAAGTTCTATACGGCTCTTTACCGACAATTGTTATATCGCCCTCTTTATCTTCCTGTCTAATCCCGCGCACCGCCCAGCTTGACGCCGCCCCCGCTCCGAGAATTAAATATTTTGTCTCCATAATTGAGAGCTTATTATAATCGGTGAAAACAGGACGTAAAGAATTTTATACGATCACATAGACCCTTAAAGGCAGATAAAGAGTGTGGAAAGATGCCTGGTCGCTACGATGACAGACGAAGGTTGCATCCAGATGGCACCTGACTGCGGAGGAAATGGTATAGTTGTTTTCTACGGGATAGCAAAACTTGTTAAAGCGCCTATGCTTGGTCCATTACAACAGCCGTGACTTAGGGAGACTAAGAACAAGAAAATGAGCGAATATCTAGAAGCATTTAAACAATTGAGGGGAGATGCAGTCAAAATTAATGAACAGCTTGGTAAAGAATTAAACATTCAATCAGACCAGATACCTATATCTGTTTTTAACATGATACATAACGATCTAGTAATTGGTATTGAACTCTTCAGTTCTTATATGAAGTTATGGAAGAATGCGAAAATCAAGCCAGGTATATCTGATGAAAGAATTGAGCAAATCAAAGATGAAAATGGACAACGTATTAAGCAAGTACAAAAAATTATATTCGTTTCCTCAATGTCTAGCTTTGAGTATGTAGCCAAAGAATATCACAAAATTCATCCTACTAAACTAGGAGGAATTACAAGGCGAAACGGACGAATTTATCTCAGGAATATACTCGAGAAATCGGCAGAAATTGATTTAATTGAAGAAGAACAACATAAGCTTTGGAATGGTTTATTGAATTTTAGAAATATGATTGTTCACAACAATGCTATTTCAGACATAACTGAAACATACGAATATTCAAATTGTACATTAGTTCTCGTTGAGGAAGAAATGACTCAAGGTAATTTGTTGCTTTTTCCTAACCTCCTAGATTGGATGATTGATGCTATAAGAGATTGGATTTTCAATATAAACCAGTATAAACCTTCAGCATAACATCTAGACCCATTATCTGATCGGGACAATTGCATTCTATGATAAAGATTATATAACTCCCCCTTGACTCGGGTTACATAGTTGATATCTTAACTATATATACTAAATCGTCTAAGGAGGCGTACGCATACCAAAAATCTACGGAAAGACATCAGGTCTAACCAGAAGTGAGATAAGTAATCTTGAAAGGCTTTATAGAAGAAAAGTTCCCCCTAAAGAAATCATAACCTTAGAATTAGCTAGAACTCTGACAAACCTCTCATATGAACTTAAAAAAGGAATTTCCCTACTGATAGATAGAAAGGGAAGAGTAATTTTTATATTCATTGGTGACTGCCACGAGTTCCCGTTTGATGAAGAGCTAGGCCGCTCAAGAGAATCTACATTTAGACTCAGGGGATACAGATTAATCCATACCCATCTTAAAAACTCTGAATTCACTCAGACCGACTTAGTAACACTTCTTAACGAAAGATTGGACATGATCGGCCTTGTGGAAATAAAACAAGAAGGTATGCCGGGGAAATTTAAGCTCGCATATATTCTCCCCCCTAACCCACAAGAGAAAAAATGGGAGATCATAAACTACCATGACTTAGGACAAGTCGATCAAAACTGTGACGAGCTTATAGACAATATAGAAAATGAGCTTCAAAGAGGATACTATGAGCATGGAAAGGAACGTGATAAAGAAGGCGTACTGCTGGTAGGATTTTCCACAACTTACAGATCAGAAGCTGAAGAGTCCATAAATGAGCTTAAATCGCTTGCCATATCTGCAAATAAAGCGGTACTTGATACAACTATTCAGGTCAGAAAGAAAATAGACCCCAGATATTTGATCGGAAAGGGGAAAATTAATGAAGTGATCTTAACCGCTAAACACCTTGGGGCAGAGAAGATTATATTTGATGTAGAGCTTAGCCCGGCTCAGGTTAAAGCCATATCTGACGAGTCCAATTTAAAAGTGCAGGACAGAACACAGCTTATACTCGAGATATTTGCAAAGCATGCAATTACAAGCGAAGGAAAGTTGCAAGTAAAGCTTGCTCAGCTCAAATACAACCTACCTCGTTTAGTAGGACAAGGAGTTGACCTCTCACAGCTAGGAGGCGGTATCGGAACCAGGGGTCCTGGTGAGATGAAGCTTGAGGAGCAGAGAAGAACATTCAGGAAACAGATCGATCTACTAGAGAAGCAAATTGACAATCTTAGTAAGCGCAGAGAGCATACGAGAAAGAAAAGGTACGACACAGGAATTCCAACCGTAACTTTTATAGGCTATACAAATGTAGGCAAATCAACACTCTTTAATGCCCTTACAAAGAGCGGTGTTATCGTGAAGAACAAACTCTTCTCAACATTAAACCCGACGACTAGAAAGATGTGGCTCCCCAGTGGCAGACAAATATTGGTAACGGACACTGTAGGATTTATTAGCGAGCTTCCCAAAGAGCTTGTAAATGCTTTCAGAGCAACACTTGAAGAACTTGGAGGGTCATCACTGCTTCTTCATATTGCTGATGCGAGCGACCCCATGGTGGAGGAACGCATAGAATCTGTTGAGAAAATACTTGCGTCCACAGGTTATGATCACGTACCTCAGCAAATGGTTTTTAATAAATCAGACAAGGCAACACTTCCAGTTGCCACGAGACTTGGCAGAGCTTACAATGCTCCGGTTATTTCAGCACAGGATAGAGCCAATCTTCCAGATGTGATTAAACTCTTGGAGAATCTCTTAGATGACTTAGTAGACCCAAGCCCCGGCGAATCAAAGATCGAGCTTCAACTTAATCCTGCATAGCCGGTTCTATATTTTTACTTCTAGAGTTCCGTCTCTGATGACTTTTATGCCGTCAGATTTTCTAACTACATGAAAAGCGAGTTTACTTTCCTGTGAAGTTTTAGAGCCTTCAATCTCAAGCTCATCTCCAGGAAACACAGGAGCTGAAAAACGAACGCCAAGAGAAACTAAATCACTTGAGTTATTGTCCAGATAGCTTTTTATAATCCCCTCAGATGTCATTGCCATAGTGCAAAGTCCATGAACCACAATTCCAGGTAACCCTGCCCTTTTTGCAACCTCATTATCTAAGTGTATAGGGTTCATATCGTTTGATGCTTTAGAATATCTATGAGTGATATCAAGCGGGATCTTTATACTATGTCTAAATAAATTTTCCTGATGGTCTGAAGCGGATTCTGGTTTAAGGCTTCTCCTTTCCGGTCTTTTGCCGCTACCTATCCCTCTTATAAAAAGTCCCCAGTCAGATTCAACGACTTTGTCACCATCTTGATTAATTGAAAGCAAATGAATTTTAAGGACCTCACCACTACCCTTATCCTCAATGTCTTCTATTTTTGCACTGTAAGTGATCTTGTCGCCGGGTTTGATCGATCTATAAAATTGCATATACTGGTCACCATGAACCAGCATCAGCATATTTTTCTGACGCTGCTCCTCATCACCGTGAAGATTTGAATCTTCTAAGATCTTATATATCAGCGGAAGCTCATAAGTAACACAAAAGCAAGCAGGGGCAATGTCACTGTGTTCATTATTATTGATATACTTCAAATTTTGGGCACCTATGGCAGAGGCATAGGCTATAACATCTTCTCCGCAAATATCTATTTCAGACTTATACTCTGTGCCGATGTAATTTCTATTTAATCCCATATTAATATATATAACTGTAAAACCCTAACTATTCTAAATACTATTTATGGTTTAACAGAGATAATTTTTGTAACTAGTTAAATCTAGAAACTTCAATAACGCTTGAAGCTAAAAAGACAATCTATACTGCATTACAGTTGTAGAAAAGATACTATTAATTGACGTCTTTGAGAAGAAACAAATAAGACCTAATTAATGCCTTTTCTAAGAATGTTAAGAAGTTTCTCTATATCCCCTGAACCTAGTGAACCTTCAAGAGAGTGTAAAGCTTGTGATAGTTCATCAGTTGATTTTACCTTGATCCTAAATTCTAAATCATTGCCTTCGAAAAACTGATTGATAAGAAGATTTATTTGATTGGGTAGTTTTAAATCTTGAACAGCTTTCTTAAATTCTGCTTCTACTGAGCTGAGTTCAGGATAGCGCATTCTTCTTAGCTCTTGTCTAAGCTCGTTTTTACCCTTATTTTCAGTATTTATGGCATCTTCAGCAAAAGAGATGACTTCAGAAATAGACTTTAAGTCTCTTAAAGCTATTTCTTCAACAATTCGCATAACCTGCCGTGATTCATTGTTATTTAGGTTGTACTGTAAAAGCAGATTATTTAACATTGAGAGCTGATTATCAAAAGTTAACTCACTTAGCATCTGACACTGCTCAATTGTAATTTTATCACCATAATATGCGTCTTTTATGGCTTTATCTAGTGATGCAAGGCTCAAATATTTATCCAAGTGCTTCCTACTAGAAGGTATTTCTAATAGAGGAAGAATTTTATCCATAAGCTCCTTATCATCTAAGGAGCATAGGTCCCTAAACAGCATTATGAGCTCTGAGAGCTCCAAATCGGATATTTCGTCCCGGTTGTCATAGTATATTACTTTGAGACATTCCTTATCGGTTATTTCCTGGGATCCGTAAACCCTGCACAACGTTTGGGAATGCCCGAGCTCTCTGCATGAGAGAATCCTCTTCCATCCTGAAATGATTTGATATTTCTCTCCAATAACTCTTAGAATCGGAGGATTTAAGAGACCTATTTCTTCAATAGAGCTTTGTAGGAAGGATAAATTTTCTTTGTGTCCAACTAAGAAAGTTGTATCTTCTGAATCAATTAAGGATAAATCTAGAGAGATGACTTCCATTTATTTAAAACAGCGTGACTACACCAAGCGCTGTGCCCAAAACCCCCAGAGGCGCCAGGTCGTCAATTGTATCGATGCTCTTATCAACTTTTAAGAGCGTGTCTTGCGCGTCTTTGTACAACTTATCGTCATTAACCAGCTGACCCAATGTGCCTTGGCCGGAGTTTATTTTCTCCAGTATGTCATTTAAATGAGTCGCGGCGCCTGTGGCTTCATTGTAAAGCGTATCGTCATTTATGAGTTTACCGATCGTACCGTCAGAATTATTTAACTTTTTAGTAAGCTGCCCCAGATTGGTAAGTGCTACTTTAGCGTCATCATATAGGGATTCGTCATTTAGTAGTTTGCCGATCGTGCCCTTACCTTCTTTTATGGAAGTAGTGATTTCATTTACATTGGCAAATGTTTTTTCTGCCTCGATGTAAAGTGATTCATCTTTAAAAAGCTTACCGATTGTGCCCTTACCATCTTTTACGTCTTCAAGCACAATGTCGATGTTGTTAACTATGTTAGATAGCTGTTCTTTGTTGGCTCCGAACACATCAAGCCCACTTAGAGCGCCGTCAATTGAGCCTACAGCTGAGTCTACTTTTGCAAGGATCTCATTTATATCGGCTGGATTCTGACTCGGCAGCACATCCCCAGCTACAGCAAGAGGGCTCTCCGGGCTTCCAAAGCTAAGATTAATATAACTAGTACCTAAAAGGCTTGTAAGATCAATGCTGGCTACCGAGTCTTTTCTGATTCCAGCTTCTTTCTTTACGTTGAATTGAACCTCGATTTTCCTGTCGCCAATGCTTATTTTTGAGACCTTACCAATATCATATCCCTCAAGTTTGACCGGGTTTCCCTCTCTTAGCTCTCCTATAGAATCAAAAGAAGTTGTGAGCTTGTATTCATTTTTAAAGAAAGGTATATCACCCACGAAATCAAATATGGCGAGTAATATTATGAGCCCTACTACAAAAAATATTCCGACTTTAACCTGGGTATTCATAATGATTGTTCTCCTTTATTGCTCAAACTATTATTACGCAAACTGAGGTTTAATAAAATCAATTACACCAGAATTTGTTGAACTCCTTATTTGATCAGGAGTGCCTACCTCTAAAATACGACCTTCGCTCAGAATCGCGATTCTATCCGCTACATAAAAAGCAAGATCGATATCGTGTGTTACAACAATCTGCGTGATCTGTATTTGATGTTTAAGATCGCAAATAAGATCCCCAATGGTGCGTGTCATCATTGGGTCAAGCCCTGCCGTTGGCTCGTCAAAAAGAATTACCTCGGGGTTCATAACCAATGCTCTTGCCACGGCGACTCTCCTTTTCATTCCACCTGAAATCTCCGAAGGCATTTCATCTTCTTTGCCTTGCAGACCTACTATCTCTAGAGCGCTTGAGACTATTTCTTTTATCCTGGATTCTTCTGTAAAAATCTTATGCTCTCTTAAATAAAGCGCGACATTCTCTGAAACTGTAAGTGAATTAAATAGCGCTGAGGATTGAAACACCATTGCAAGCACGTGGTTTCTTTTAAATTCCGGATCGTTAATATCCTCCCCGGCAACAAAGATGCGGCCTGTGTCGGGGCATTCAAGCCCTATTATGTGCCGCATAAGAACGCTTTTTCCGGAGCCGCTTTTTCCTAAAATAACAACCGTTTCACCAGGCTCAATATTGAGATTAACCCCTCTTAACACATGGTTATCACCAAAAGAACGGTTTATATTGTCTATTTTGAGTCCAACCGCAGCGCACTTTAAATAATCAAGCAGAACGCTACCTGTACGGCCGTTTTGTTCTGAGGTAACAGCGCCTAGCAGTGTGGTATTGGATTCTTGTTCTTCTATTTTACGTTCCATATTCACCTTAACATTAATCTATATTGAGGAATAACAAAATCCTCGTTATATAATAATCCGACACTAGAACCAGTACAAAAGACATAACAACCGCTTTGGTAACCGAGTACCCTATCTCCCTTGGCCCGCCCTTTGTTTTAAGCCCCACATAGCAGCATACTATAGAAATAATTACACCGAAAAACATGGCCTTAATTAGCCCGTTTACAACTGCTACAAAATCTACCAGTTCAGACAAATTTCTATAATAAACATCTAAGGACAAATGTACCTCCGGGTTTACTAAAGCGACTAATCCCCCGCCAAACCATCCAATGACGTCCATATATATAACTAATACCGGAAGCGCTAGTACCATAGCGATGAAGCGCGGCATTACGAGATAGCGGACAGGGTTGATATCCATGGTTTTGAGCGCATCTATTTCTTCATAGACACTCATTGAGGCAAGCTCTGCAGCCATGGCCGAGCCCACTCTGCCGGCAATAAGAATTGATGCCATTATAGGTCCGATCTCTTTAGCAAGTGAGAGACCGACAAGACCCCCTACATTTTCCTCAAGTCCAAACTGAGCCAAAGTTGGCCCCGCCTGAAGCGCAAGCACTCCTCCTGAGAACAGGGCAATCAGGGCGCCAACCGGAAGTGTCTGGTTACCTATAATATATAATTGTGCAAAGACCTTATCGCTATTGCTAATGGCAGACTTACACCAATATAGCGTTTCAATGAATAGCCCTAGTAATCCACCTGTAGTTCTAAGAAATTCCATTACACCGTTCAAAGACTCTACCCCTCTTTAAATAATTTAAACTGACCCGTTAGGAAATATTAACAGGTATAAAAAGAAATTTTAGTGTTTTCTTATTATTTTCTTTGTCTTTACTATAGCCGAACAATCCACCAAGAATGTGAAACTTATCTCGTTTGTCAGTATTCTCATATGACAGTACCGGGATAATTGGTCTTAAGTCGACTTTAACACCTTTTTTAGTACTCTCTGTTCTAAATGTATTCCAGAGGAAAGAAGAGACATGATTCCCTTCCTCGTCCCTGTCCCATCTAAAGATTGTCCAGAGTGGTACCCAGTTTCTCTCTCTAGGTGCATTGTCCTGAAGGAAAGTTTCCAGTGGAGAGATGAAATTGAAATAAGCCTTACCCTCAGGCGTCCTCCTGTAAGTAAATAAAGGCCAGAGGTTAATTGATCTACTGTCTCTACACCCCTGTACCTTGGGTATGTTTTGGACATCCTTATACAGGAAGTAAACAATGGCTCTCTTTTTAATTTCATAATCTTCCAGCTCATGTTTTCTCCAGCTGTAAAGCGGCCAAAGGGCATAACCTGTTTCGAAATCTTCTTCTTTTTTAACTGAGAACAGAGGGAAGATTCTATTTGTAGTCACATCGCCTCTTGAGATTGTGACAAAAGGCCAGGGCATATCATATCTTTTAAAATTCCTATTAGTATTTTCAACATAAGTAAAGAAAGGCCAGCCATAGGTTCTTTGTTTTCTGCCCGGCATATCAAATCCATAATAAAAAGGCAAAATTGCAAGTGAGCTTACTCTAGCTCCGTAAAATTCTTTATCGGTTTGAAGATACAACGGCCAAAGAGCGAAGCGATCATTTAGCGCGTCCCCCGCTGTCTTTTGTCCGTAAATCGGCCACAGCCTTCCGCCTTTAACACCGTTTCCAGAGTAATAACCTATAAAAGGCCATAGCAAATTGGTATTAGTGGTTCCGTGATTTTCTGTTTGGAGAAAAAGCGGAAACAAAAAGAACTTTATCCGGTCCTTCCCATATTTATTTTTCATATTTCCATAAACAGGAAATACAGCGAAAAAACTTCTTTCAGGATCCTCTGTATGTCTGGCAAAAAGAAATGGTATGAGCGTATACTCACGCTCTCTATAACCGCTTTGCTTAAGTGTCGATTTATAATAAAAGATATATACTAATGCCTGAAATTTTGTATCCCCTTCAAATGTTCTATAGGTCGATAATGGATAGAGGAAATCAAAAGCCGCTCTATCTTTCGCTGCATCTTTATAGTTATAAAATATCGGGCGGAATCCATACTCTGTCGTATGACCTTCTTTCTTATATGAGATTAAAGGTCCAAGAGCGTCTATTTTTTTCTCGCCGGTCTCTTCGTCTTTTTCCATATAGAAAAGAGGTCCCAGATTAATTGTATCCAGTGCGAGAGCAGAAAATAGCGGTGCCACGGTGAGCAACAACAATAGAATTTGAAGTGTTGGAAGTTTGACCCAGAAATTCATGCCATTAAATGTAACTTAAATCGCTTTAATATCTATGAAAATTTTAATATATAGGGAAAAACTTTCTAAACATAAATACGCGGAACTCTTTTGCCAATATTAGATAAAAGTTCATAGGAGATAGTGCCGGCGATCTGAGCTAGGTCAATTACCGATACTAACTCGTCTCCGAAAAGAACAACCTCGTCATTAATTTTTATATTCTGTATGTCTGTAACATCGGCCATAATAAAATCCATACATACGTCTCCAGCCAAAGGAGCGAGCGCTCCTTTTATAGAGACCATACCTCTGCTAGACAACCTGCGGGTATAACCGTCGGCGTAACCTACCGGTATGGTGGCAATAACTGAGGGGCGTTTGGTAACAAACTTACCACCATAACTGACGGGAGTTCCTTCAGGCACTTGACTTAACCGTATGATACGTGACTTTAGCTTCATGACGGGCTTGAGGTCCATACCTGAATAATTACCTGAACCGTAGAGCACGATTCCCGGTCTGACCAGGTTATAGCGGCTTTCAGGATATTTTTGGATAGCGGCAGAATTTGCCGCATGTATATATGACGGTCGGAAGCCTTTAACCTTAACAAGCTCGATAAGTTCATCTAAGACTCTTATCTGATTATATGTATTTTCATCCGAATCTGTAAAAGCTGACGACAGGTGAGTAAGCACACCTTCCATGATAATATTTTCAAACCCGGATAGTTCATTGAGGAACTGCTCACTATCTTCTTGGATAACGCCGAGCCTTGTCATACCCGTGTCGAATTTTAGATGATACAAAGTCTTCTTTTGAGCTTTTGCAGATTCTGTGTCAAGCGATTGTGCAACATCGAGAGAAAAGAGAAATGGTATGAGATCGTGCTCGACTACTAAAGGGGCTTCATCAGGGCTAATACCCCCAAGAATGAGTATAGGGACCTCAATGCCGTAGTCTCTGAGCTCAAGCGCTTCCTCGAGTGATGCGACACCCAGCATATCCGTACCCGACTCTACAAGCATCTTACTCACCTCTACAGCGCCGTGACCGTAGGCATCCGCTTTTACCACGGAAAGCACAGATACACCTTCACCTACAAGCTCTTTTGTAAGCATGAAATTATGCTTTACAGCATCAAGATCGATCTCTGCCCAGGTTGGTCTCATTAGGAATATTTATATAACCTTAAATTACACGCAGGGTCAATCTATAAAACGCCTGAATCATCATTTACAATCAGAATCCAATAGAATGAATATAAAGTTTGCCCAGACACTCACGCTTACTTTCATTCACGCCGCTTTCGACAGATGGTAGATAATAAACGCCAGCACCCACGCTATAACGAAGCTGCCGGCAAGAAAGGTGAGCGCATATTTTCTGCCTATCTCGCGTATCATAACGGTAACCGTGGCGACGCAGGAATTATAAAGCAGGAGCAGTATCATGAACGAATATGCCGAGGCAGGCGTGAACGCCTTTTGTATCGACTTTCTCAGGGAATCCGAATCGCCCGTAGTCTCCACTTTGAGGCTGGATATCCCGAAAGTTGCTACGGAGAGAAAAGATTCCTTCACGCTCTCGAGAAGCCCCTTTCCCTGCTCCCTCAAAAGCTCAGGCAGGTTCCCTTGCTCGGTCGCGTCTTGTGTCTGGGAAGTCGTCTTGTATATCACCGCCATAGAGCTCAGCACAACCTCTCTTGCCATAAAGGCCGGTATAAGGGAGGTCGTGGCCCTCCAGTCTTCAAGCCCGATCGGTTTGAAGACGGGGGTTATGGCTTTCCCTATTGAGGCGGCGATGCTCTCGTCAGGGCCCTTGATACCGGGCGGCAGGTTGAGGAGCCCCCACACGATTATCGAGACTATGAATATCACCGTGCCCGCGCGGTAAAGAAACCTCTTCACATGCGCCCAGACGATAACCGATACAATGCGGAACGAGGGGAGCCTGTAGGGGGGCATCTCCAGGATGAAACTCGCATTTTTCCCCTTGAGGTACGAGCGCCTAAGCACGAGTGCCGTAAGGAGCGCGACCACCACCCCCATCATATAAAGCGAGAAGATAACCAGGGCCGGGTGCTCGAAGAATATGAAAGAGAAAAAGGCGAAAACAACCAGCCTCGCCGGGCAGCTCATAAAAGGGATCATCATCGTGACGAGTATCTTGTCAGTTCTGCTCTCCAGGTTCTTCGTGGCCATGATCGCGGGCACGTTGCACCCGAAAGCCAGAAGAAGCGGCGTCATCATATTCCCGTGAAGCCCGATACGGTGCATGAACCTGTCCATTAGGAACACGATTCTTGGTAGATAGCCGGTCATCTCGAAAAACGTTATGAAGTAATAGAGTATAGCGATAAGCGGCACGAATGTGAGCACGAACCCCACTCCGCCTATAATTGCCTCGTTCACGAATTTAACCATCAGAGCTGGAAGGCCGATTTTCGCGCCCAGATCCGAGAAACCCGCTGACAGGAAGTTATTCATGAAGCCGTCTATCCAGTCCATATACGGAGCTGAGAAGTCGAACGATATCTTGAACATCAGATAGAAGGCCAGCATATAAAGCACTATGCCGAGATAGGGATGGAGCAGTATTTTATCGAGCCTGTCCGTCACCCTGCTCTTCTTTCTGCTTTCGAAGCTGGTCACCTCTTTTACGACCCTGTCGGCGAGCCTCCATCTTTCTTCCTCGGTCTCGTCGGATTCGCCTCTCGGCAGCCTAAGCGCATCTTTGTCTGCGGAAGCCCGATCCGCCACTGCCCCGGACGTAACTCCACCCTCTTGGGACGCGAGCATATAATTCAGCAGAGTATCGATGCCTTCGCCCGTCTTTCCGACTGTAAGGCACGCCCGCGCGCCGAGCAGGTTCTCGACCCCGGGCAAATCCACTTCTATGCCGCTACTTTCGGCCTCATCAGCCATGTTGAGGGCTAGGACAAAGGGCTTGCCGAGATCCAGAAGCTCAAGCGTAAGTAAAATGTTTCTCTTTAAATTGGAAAGGTCTACAACATTGACGATTACGTCCAGCTCATCGCCCTGCAGAAAACTTACCGCTGCCCTCTCAGCGTCCGTAGTCGCCTTTAGGTCGTATATGCCGGGTAGATCGACAATATGAAATTCGTGATTTTTATAGGTAAAGTATACTTCGGATTTTTCTACGGTGACCCCGGCCCAGTTGCCCACCTTGAGGTTCTTGCCGGCGATCCTGTTCAGTATTGTGGTTTTGCCTACATTGGGGTTACCCGCAAGCCCTACAGTAATCAGAGTTAGCAGACCTCCATCTCACCCGCAAGGTCCTTATCGATTGCCAGCTCCACACCCAGCTCCATTACGTGGAGAATAATATTTCTGCCCTGTATACTTTTTATTCTGATCCTCGATCCTTTCTGGAGTCCCATTGAGCGGAGTTTCCGAAGGCAGGCATGCTTGTAGTCCTTTGCGCCTGTAAAAACTGCTTCCGAGTTGTGATTTAAGTCGCGTATGGTCATTTCGCCCTCATTACCTCTTCTCAATTCGTATTTGCTGAGCTGTTCTTAAACCCGGAAAAACTTCTTATTACGAGTAATTATTAATAACAAATAATTACCAGGCGCACACTAAATGATAATCGTTATCAAAATCAATATATATTATTCTGGTGCGGTGTCAAGGTTAATTTTAGATTTATTTTCAGATAAAACATATCTGATGTTGTATAATAATTTAGAACAAAGAATTTAGATGAGGTTTTAAATATGAACTTTATTTTTGCAGATGACTCAGAACAAAGTAATCCAACAAGAGAGGGCATGAAACCTCTGATAGGACTTGGTGGAGTTCATATATCAGCTGAACAAATAGGTGACATTGAATATGAAATAAATGAACTGTGTAGTAGATATGGTTTCCCAGATGGGGAAGAATTCAAGTGGTCTCCCAGTAGAAATACTCACATGCATGACAATATTCAAGGAGAAATGCGTGTCAAATTTTATAATGAACTTTTTGAAATCTCATTAAACTACAATACAACTGCAATAGTTGTAGCATCAGACAATGATTGCAGGTTTGCAGATGATTCATCAACTAGTCACGATGAGGATGTAACCACAATATTTCTTGAAAGAGCAAACCAGTTATTCAATTCATTTAAGAGAAATGGAGCAGTTATTATTGATAAACCAGGCGGTGGGCACAAACAAGAAAAGGAACTTGTTTCAAAGTGTCTAGAAACATTAGAAAAAGGTACAGACTACGTCAAATTCGATCACATTCCTCTCCCTGTAATGACAGCGGATAGTCAACATATTAGGTTATTGTAACTAGCTGATGTTATTACTAGTTGCAGTATAGCAAGATTGGCCGGAGAAAACAGGTTTTCTCCAGAAATATTCAAATTTATAAAACCCCTATTTAGAAAAGAATTTAGTAGAATAGGTGGTGTAGGGTTTAAAATACATCCTGACATGCGATACAAAAATTTATACTATTGGCTATTAGGTGATGAATTTTTAAAACGAGGCAATTCAGGAAATCCTCTACCGGAAGAAGGATGTTTATACTATGATAGTCCGAGGGAACCAGATTAGATCATAAGTAAATTTTAATTATGATTTAATTAGAAAAAGTTATGTCAAAAGAGAAAAATTTTACGACATCAATTAAATGTGGACATTGTCAGAATCAGGCTCCGATGGAAGTTGTTGCTGATTATTCAACTGTAAAGGAGTATAGCGCACGACAAACTATTGTGATTTGGGACGCTGGCTCAGTTTATTAACTTATTGAATGCCCAACATGCAGAGGTATCACTCTCCGCTTTTATAGATGGCATAGTGGTCGTATGGATGTAAATGAGATAGAGTACACTAACCTATACCCTAAAGATGAAGAATGCCCCAGAGGTTTGCCGAGTAAAATTGAGTCTGGTTATCAAGCAGCGCAGAGAGTCCGGAACATTGATGCTAATGCATACGCAGTCTTATTAGGTCGAGTTCTCGATTTGGTATGTGATGATCGAAATGCTACTGGGGATACTTTAGACAAAAGACTCAAAAGCTTATCTAAAAGAGGGGAAATCCCTGAAAAGTTGATTGACGTCTCGTCTGGTTTAAGAAAATTACGAAACATAGGGGCACATGCTGATCTTGGAGAACTAAGTAGTGATGTTCTTCCTGTTCTCGATGGCTTGACTCGAGCTATTTTAGAATACGTCTATTTTGCACCTCTTTTAATTGAAGAGACAGAAAAACGATTGGACAAATTAAAAAAAAAGAAAGCTAAAAATACATTAAAAAATGATACGACGGATCATTTAAAAGAATAAATAAATGAATGATGAAGGAATAAGATGGCAAGCCCTTAAACCTATTCAGGAAGCTCTTTCCTCGGTTTGCTATGGACAATCAAACCAAGTTAGCGAAGCTCACACCTTTTTCTTATTATATTCTGTATAATAAGTGTTCCGAGAATTTCTATGACAAAAATCGACATTATAAAACACAACGCAACGGCATGGGACGAGGAGTCCCTTGAAGAAAGCCCTTGGTGCACTCCGGTGTCTGAAGAAATAATCGAAGATGCCAAAAACGGTGATATCAAATTAAGACTGACTCCCAATAAATTTGTTCCTAAATCCTGGCTTGAGGGGATCATAGGCAAAGAGGTGTTGTGTGCCGGCTCCGGCGGAGGACAGCAAGCGCCAATAGTTGCTGCAGCCGGGGCAAATGTGATTAGTGTAGACATATCAGAGGAACAATTAAATAAAGACTTGCTTGTTGCCAACCGTGATGGACTTAAGCTATTAGCAATTAAAGCGGATATGTCCGATCTGTCTGATTTTGAGGACAGCACATTTGACCTCGTTATTAATGCTGCGTCCACTGTATTTGTGCCGGATGTTGAAAAAGTCTGGAGCGAGTTTTATAGAGTACTAAAACCAGGCGGCGAGGTATTTGCAGGAATGATGAATCCGTCATTTTTCCTATTTGATCATGCCGAGGCACAGGAATCGGGAGTACTAGAAGTTAAGCATAAGCTCCCCTACTCCGACATAGAAAGCCTCGACAAAAAAGAACTCAAGCGAATTATTAATGATGAAGTTCCCATAGTATGGAGCCACTGTCTTGAAACTCTTATCGGTGGTCAAACTAAGGCGGGCTTTGTTATTATAGACCTCTATGAAGACTGGTGGGCAGGTGATGATACTCTGCTTAACAAGTTCTCACCCACAACTTTTGTTACGAGAGCAAAGAAACCAGAGTTATAAATTATGCATGCCTGTACTATACTCCCGTCATTTCGACCGCAGGGAGGAATCTATCTTTTAAGTCAAACGGATTCAAATAATAACTGCAACTTTTGTGTCAAACAGAAGGGTTAGCTACTATGCTGCTCTTCTTTATGGAGGTTGCAGATGGCTTACAAGCAGCTAACACGTGATCAGAGGTATCTAATCTACGGATTGTGGCGTAGTGGTCATTCTCAGACAGAAATCGCAAGAGAATTTGCGTGTTATAATGCACAAGCTTAATAATAGACCTAGAAAAAGCTTGGGTTATGCTACACCTAATGAGGTTTTTAGATAAGAGCACAAAAAGATAAATATCGTTTATATAGCAACTAACCTTGATAGATAAAAAAATATGGAACAATAAATGAATGATGGGGCAAAGTAATCTTCTCAGAAATCGTCTCCGGCTTATAGGCGTTGTTGTTTCTATCCTGTTACTCTGGAACGGTGTGTGTGACTATATTTATGCTTATTCTCCTACACTCAGCGGTCTTGAATACCTTTCTCCTGCAGCATGGGATGTGCTTAGTACTGCGGGCAACCGCCCTCATTGGATGATAATGATGGCACAAACAGCCGGTTGGCTCTACCCCATTTACGCCCTGTCATATTACCACTGGTGAATTGGCATGAGACCTGCCGGGTTCTGGCTTGCCACCGTGCCATGTGTAATACTTGCTTATGCTTTGTTGATGATTGGAGGAATACAGCATGCCGGGTTTGCATTCCTGAGCGTGTTAGCGCAGGCAAAAGCCTTAGTAGGCTCTACTGATAATACATTTTATGCAACGGCCAACCGTCTAATAGTCGATCATTTTTTCATGGGGGATTTGACGGCAGAATTGGCTTTTTATACAGGTGCAATTTGGCATGTTGTTGGAATCTTAAGTGGGCGAACATTGTATCCACGCTGGTTTGCCGTCGTGTCACCTTTTGGAGTGTTAGTTCTAACAATGGCTGTGGGGGCTCTGTTACCCGCTCCATTTGCAGGATTTTCAATTGGTCTATTTGGAACATGGTTCATGCTTATTCCAACCCTTGCAACCACAGTGTGGCTGTGGAATCGCTCAGAAAAATTATGACAGAAATATTGTAAAGTTAAAGTTGCAGTTCAAAGTTGAATTCAGGTCATTCTGAACCATGTCCCGGACTACGATCCGAGATCATTTCAAAATCTAGTCTTTGCCTTTCCAAGCTTGGTATCTAAAAACAAGCCGCCTGCTTCGAACTTTGCACCGGGTTTGCCCTTAACAAGCTCTGCGTCAAATATTATTGAGTTTTTAGAGACCTTTGGATTGGACAATATAAAGACGCTGTTGTTCTCGACTTCGTCTTTAATTATGGACAGTGTTGAATTAGGCGGGATGGAGTTAAAATTCTGCTCCCCTTCTCCCCAGATAGTTACAAACTTTTTAATACCCATATGTCCTGACTCTAGCTGTGGCTTGTCAGAAAAATAGATCACATTACTTTGCCCATTGCCGTTTAGTGTCAATTTTCCGTCCGCATATGTGCCGTTATCAAAGTTTATAACGAATAGATAATCTGGACCCGTACTCTCAACAGCATATCCCATTACTGAAAAAACTAGAATTAATACCAGACTAAATATAGTTTTCTTCATAACTTCCCTCCTTTTGATTAGCACTGGAAAGTCTGCCTAAATTTATAATTGTATTTGTTCTTCTTCACTTTTTGCTACTGCAAGTAACGATGCCTCTGTGTGCTGAGTAATTCTCGTTACGTGACGGCTAACGCGCCTGAGCCAGCGTATCGCCTCCAGGTTGCTTGTGCCCCGGCTGACACTAAGCTCTCCGCTTGCGACCCTCGACATTACTTCCGCCCGGTATGGTCTAACTTTTTTGTGTATAGTCTTGGCTGCCTCGTCGGCGATCTCATATGCGTGATGCCAGTTATTGTCCTCAATATCCTGAATTATTTCTTTTATAGTACGAGTAAGCAAGCTGCATTCCTCTGAAAGCTCTGCCGTATCCCTCGCGGTCACAGCGCGGTCCTCGTCTTCCTCACACCTCTCATGAAGCCTCTGTAAGTGATCCAGCATATGAACAATGTTCACGAACCTCTCCCACTTAACGCCCTCTTCAGGTTTAATCTGTATACGATCTACGAACGCATGCGTTTTGTTCAATGCGGATTGAAGCTCATCAAGATCAACCCTTTTACCGGTCTCGGTATCGCCGAGTATGGCGTTTATGTGACGAAAAAGAGCGATTGATTCATTCTTAATAACCGACTGTACCGCGTTCAGCGCAAGATCCGTATCTTCAAGGAGAGCATCGTCCAGTTTCTCTATATATGGAGATGGTTTTTCCGGGATCAGCCATTCCATAAAGTGGGCAAATTGTTTAGTAAAAGGAAGAATAATGATAACCCAAAGAGTGTTAAAGGAAGTATGAAACCCGACAAGCGCAATTTCGGCGTTCTCAACAAGCGCTCCGGGAGAAAGATATTCCCAAATCCGGGTATATGGGGTTAGTATAACAAGCGCCCCCATTGCCGTAAGCAGATTATATATAACGTGGGAGAACCCGGTCCTTTTGGCGCCGACAGAGCCTCCGACTGTTGCCAGGGCAGCCGTCATGGTTGTGCCTACGTCCATTCCTATTACAAGAGCGGCCGCCTGGTTGAAATTAATTAATCCTGCATATAAAGCGGTTAAAGCGGCTACTACTCCTGCGCTTGAAGACTGTGCAATAGCTGTGAAAACCACACCTATTCCCACGAGTAGCAATCGGCCGGAAAGAGTATCCGCAGGCAGGTTCTCAAACGATATAAAATCGTTCATTCCGACCATTGACTGCTGCATGAACGTAATACCCACAAAAATAAGTCCGAAACCCGCAATCGTGTAGCCTATCGTAGACAGACGTCCTTTGCTAAAAAGACGGAGTACCGCTCCCAAAAATACGAGAGGCAAAAAAAGATTCCCGAGACTTAAATTAAAACCCAGTATGGCGATTATCCAGCCTTTAAAAGTAGTCCCAATGTTTGCGCCGAATATTATTCCAAGAGCGGCGGGGAAAGTTATAAGCTCAGCGCCTACGAAACCAACTGCCGCAACTGTGGTGAGGCTTGAGGACTGAAGGATGGCGGTACTCGCGGCGCCGGTTAGAGCTCCTGTAACCGGGCTCTTTGTAAAACGCATCAAAGCCGAGCGCATGGTATTTCCCGCAAGCTCCCGGAGACCCTCAGTCATTATTATCATGCCCAAGAGGAAAAGACCGATCCCGCCCAGTACCTGAACAATGATCAAGACTTCTGACATGCTAGATATTCCTATGCCGATCTATTTAAGACAAATCTATCTATATTATATCAGAATCTCGAATAATCCCTTAATAAAGACCAAGTAGTTATTACTGGCTGCTAAAGACTACTTTAATTTCTGGTGTAGCGGTTGTATTGCTACGCCCTGAGAAGCCCCCAAGATCCTGAACTGATACGCTGACTAGGACTTCATTGCTACCATTTGGTGTTACAGTAACCATATGTTCCAGTGGAGTTTTAGCATGAACCGGATCTCCGTTAATAGTTACTATGCTAGCATTTCCATCAACACTAGTTTCAATTGATCTAACTCCCACATAAGGTGCAGGCGTTAATGTTCCATTCTCAGCTCTGATTACAATGCTTTTAACACCGCCTACATCCGCAGCATGAGCACGAATGTTTGCAGAAGCTTCTTTTGTAACAAAACCAGCTTCCTTTCTGGGTCCATTTGATTCATAAAGCATATAAGAATATGCGTTATTACTGTTGTATCTAGAATCACTTACCATAACAGACACCTGCGGGCTTTGTTTATCAAGAACAGGAGCCTTCTGATAGCAAGCACTGACAAGAAATAAAAAGGAGACTACTATACTTAATTGAATATATTTAGACATAAGACCATCCTCCAAGATAAAATTTTTATCGTTTTACTTTCTACAAATTACTTTAATACAAAAATAATAGGAAATCTAGGAAGTCTATCTTTAATAGATTCTATATAGCAGCATCTGCGAAATGAGAACTATCGAGTTATTTACATCAGAATATGGATTTGCAGCTTTTAGAAGAAGCGGTAAGTATAGGAATTATGCCACCAAAAGCTTAAACCTTCTCTCTACAGGTTCGACTAAGGTAATTAGGAAATCCTAAACTGCCCTATAAAAATCCCATTTCGTGGAGCCTGAAATTATATATTTTCCAAACTGTTTTGCCCATGTTTTAAGCTTTTTGATTGTAGCCAGCTTTGCCCAGGAAGCGTCCAGCTCTTTCATGTCTTTAATCTGAATCTCACATTCAACAAGTGCCTCAGAAGCCCCAACTGAGCCAGTTACTATACGGACCTTATTTAGGGACCATCCTATCTGTGATCCTATCTCGTCATACCATTTTGTTATTGACTTGATCGCCTCACCCTTTTGTCCTAACTTTGCCTGAAACTGCCATCTTGCTATTATCATAATATTATCCTTCCAGTTAAAGGTGGTTCATTCTAACCTTGTTGAGATTAACTCTCGGCCATCGCTTTCAATTTAGCCAGGTGCCCGTTCCAGCCTTCTATCTGGGAATTGATGCTCTCTTCACTTTGCGGGCTTGATTCGGTGTATATATCAATTAACTGAACCTTAGTTTTATCACCTTCTGGTGTGAGTATCCACCTTTTTTGGCAGAGATATGAAGCGTTATCAGGCTCAAGAGCGAGTCTTAGTTCTTTATTTGGCTCCGCATAGGTTAGAAAATAGGTTGCGTTGTCAGACCAGACTTTCATACGAGCCGTATCTCCTACTTTAGAGACGGTTTTATTCCCAGACTGCCACTCAAAACCCATAAATCCCGCGAACTGCTCAAGGTTGGTCAGCACTGCCCATACTTTTGCAGGCGGAGCGTCTACTATCACCTCTCCTTCAAAAACCTGAGCGCTCATCTGTTTATTGGTTACTTCAGAAAATGCCTTTTTATCACAAATTTATATCGCCTAATATTAGAGCTAAAGTAAAAACAAATCAATCCAGAACTAATTTTATCGTTGAGCGGGCATTGGTCTTAATATTTAAGCATCTCTAAATACGGGATTATCTATCGCATTTAAAATCGGGGCATAATAATACGCGAAATAGGCAAGAAGATGGCGGTTACTGACTAAGATTTAG
>SPCL01000103.1 GCA_004525335.1 Thermodesulfobacteriales bacterium | reverse complement strand
GGAGCATCTTAAAAATATTTATGTCAATACACTTGTATTCTGTGGTTGTAACTTTCCCAATTGTCCAAGAACCAGCATCTATGAGGCAAGTGAGCGGGATTTGAAAATTATCTTAGCCAAAGATGCTATCTCACAGGTATACGATCAAGGATTGTCAGAACTTGAAAATATTGGAGTCTTCACTATGAGTACCCAGGAATGCGTGGATTGGTTGGCATAACTGTGGTGCCCCAGGCAATAGGTCCATATGTTTAGTTAGATTTATTATATAAGGTTTCAAACGTGACGGTAGTATATTTCCCCTAATTCCAACTTAAACCGGTATTGACAAAAGGGGCAGTACACGAGAAACATTAAGAATGTTTACGCAGATTTATTTTTATTGACATGCATTACCAAATATCCTACACTCTCATTGTGGTGTAGAGGCCTAAGTGTCTTAAATTTTTAACAAATTTATACTACAAATTATATGAAAGAACCAGACCCTCATTTATGTGATTTACAATTTAATTTCATACAACCTTCGGAATTATCTACCCATAACAACTTTATAATTTTTAATCCTATAATAGGTTGCTACAGGATTTAAATACGATGATAGATGAACTTAGTGCTCTTAGACGTATTGAGGAGCGGTTTCATAAAGCATCCAAAGATGTAGAGCTGGGAATTGGCGATGATGCAGCAGCAGTCAGATTTGATTCTGATAAGCTTGTTCTCTCCACTACCGATTCGCAGGTCGAAGATGTGCACTTTATGAAATCTCTGATCACGCCTTGTGAGCTTGCTAGGAAAGCAGTGGCCGTATCTGTAAGTGATATTGGCGCAATGGGAGGAGTTTCCAAGTTTATTCTGGCATCGGTTGGGTTTTCTGAGAGGGAGGATGAAGAATTTCTAGAACAGGTGATTTCTGGATTCATAAACTCTGAGCAAGAATTTGGAGTAGAGCTTATAGGCGGCAATCTGTCTTCATCTAACAAGCTATTTATTGATATTACCGTTCTGGGTGAAGTTGAACCTGAATTAATGGTTAAAAGAAGCGGCGCTAATCCAGGAGATTTGATATATGCAACGGGAACTCTGGGAGATTCAGCACTTGGTCTAAAAATACTTCATAATGGCCTGAAGGATAGAAATAATTACTTAGTAAATAGACACTTCCATCCGATTCCAAGACTAGAATTAGGAAGAGAACTTGCTTTAAAACGGATAGCCACCTCAATGATTGATATTAGTGACGGTCTTTTACTTGATCTTCAAAGGATTACGGTTCAGCAAGGTATTGGCGCTAAAATCGAGCTTATGAAATTACCTATATCTAAAGAGTACGCCAAATTTATCGGACAATTTTCTCAAAATACCTTTGAACTGGCGCTAAGTGGTGGGGAAGACTATGAGCTTCTTTTTACTTCACATGAAGATAGGCAAAGGGATATTCAAGTAATATCAAAGAATTTGAACATAGAAATAACTGAAATCGGCTGTATAACTAAAGATAGGTCTATTGAAGTATTAAATGCTGATGGAGAAGCTTTGTCTCTTCAAAATAGGGGGTTTGTTCACTTTAATAATTAGATGGAAGATATATCGTTAAATTATAACATATTATTAATTTTAGTTCTTCTATTTCTCTCAGGCTTTTTCTGCCTATCGGAAGGTTCTCTCTTTTCACTTGGCAGGCATCATCTCGATAGCATGAGAAAAGAGGGTAAAAAGAGCTCAAAACTTATAGAAGAACTCCTTAAAGATCCATACAAACTTATAATTACCATTCTATTTGCTGATGAAGTAGTAAATATAGCTTATACAAGTGTTATTGGTCTTACAGTTAAATCCCTGCTAGATAATTCCTCAAATCAAACAATAATGTTAGTCTCGATCGCCATTGCTTCTCCTAGCCTTCTTTTATTAGGTGAAATCGGCCCTAAAACTCTGGGTGTTAAGTACCCTAGAATTATAGCTACAGCAATTTCCTATCCCCTACATTTATTCCATCTTTTGATTACCCCCATAAGATGGGTGCTTATGGTTTTATCAATAGGTTTTACTAAAGTTTTAGGTGGGAAGATAGAACCTGAACATAACAAAAAGTTTACACCCGAAGAGGTGAAGGCTCTTGTTGGAATAGGTAGTGAAGAGGGAGTAATCACAGAAATAGAGAAAAAGCTAGTTGGGAGTCTGTTTAAACTAGAGGATGTGCCTGCTCATAAAATTATGACTCCTTCAATCGACTGCTTTTTGTTACCGGTGAATCTTTCCAGGTCTCAAGCTCTTTATGATATTAAGAAAAGGGGTTTCTCAAGAACTCCTGTATATAAAGATAATAAAGACAATATTATTGGGGTGTTATATGCAAAGGATCTTCTTTCTTTTGATATATCAGAGGAAAAAACGATTAAAAAGTTTTTAAAGCCCCCTTATTTTATACCTAGAACCAAAATGGCTTTTGATCTACTAAAAGAATTTCAGCAAAAGCGAATTCACATAGCAATAGTGGTTGATGAATATGGACGCTTTGATGGTATTGTAACTATGGAGGACATATTAGAGGAGCTTTTTGGTGAAATTGAAGATGAAAGAAGGGTTGTCAAAACTGCCGAAGTCAGATGGCAGGGCGAGGCTCTGATAATACCAGGCAGCATGAAGATAGATGAATTTAACGAAAACTATTTATTTACGGTACTTCGATATGGAGGTATAGAAAATCTAGGTGAAGAACTTGAGGAATCGGTTCTTCCATCTGAGGAAGATCACGAAACTGTAGCCGGGTTTGTGTTTGATTTGTTCGGCAGATTCCCCGCACAAGGGGATAGTGTTTCATTTCGTAGTCTAGCTTTTACAGTCAATAAAGTTTCCGGAAAGCGTATAACTGAGGTTAGAATTCAAAGAATGAAAAAAGAGGTAGCGGATGTCGCTTGAAGTAGTTATAGCCATCATAATAATTTCACTCATATTACAAGCCTTTTTTGCAGGCTCTGAGATTGCTCTAATATCCTGCGACAAAGTAAAAATGAGATCCCTGGCCGAAGGAGGCTCTAATAGTGCAAGGCTAGTCTTAAGTGCGTTTGATCAGGTGGAGCAGTTCCTTAGCACAACACTTGTCGGCATCAACCTTTCTCTAATTATAAGCACTATTGCGCTTACTTTTTATATCCAAGAGAAATACGGCCGGGGAGGCGAGCTCTATACTGTATTAATCCTGTCACCGATAATAATAATATTCGGACAGATAGTGCCAAAAGCAGTATTCCAAAAAAGAAGAAATACAATAGTTTTGTGGGCTATCTATCCTCTCTGGGTAGCATCAAAATTGTTTTATCCGATCCTGATATTTGTAAATATATTTACGAAACATCTTCTTAGTCTCATTGGAAAGACTGAAAGCACCTTCATAACCAGAGAGGAGCTAATTGATGTAATTGAGGGTGATACCACAGCTCCTACAGTTGATTATAAAGAAAGAATAATTAAACGAATATTCAGGTTTTCTGAGACAGCGGTGGATGAGATTATGATACCGCTTATTCAGGTAAGGGCTCTTAGTGAAGATTCAAAAGTGGGGGATGCAATAAGGCTTATAAAAAAGACCGGACACTCAAGGATTCCTATATTTTCTGAGCGTGTCGATAACATAACCGGCATGCTGCACTCTTTTTATCTCTTGGGCGCAGATCCAAATGAAGCAGTTAAAGATTATTCACAACCTCCTTTTTATGTTCCCGAGTCAAAGCCTGTAGATGAGCTTCTGGACGAGATGAAAGAAGGCTTGGCTGGTATGGCTGTAGTGGTAGATGAATACGGAGGTGCGGTCGGCGCAATCACACTAGAGGACATATTGGAAGAAGTAGTCGGGGAAATTGAGGATGAATACGATAAGGGGATAAAGCTCTGGAGAAAAACTGCAGACGGGGAGTATCTTATAAATCCTAAGATAGAAATTGAAACTCTAAATGACGATCTTGGTCTAGGAATTCCCGATAGTGATGATTATGAAACGCTCGGCGGCTTTCTTTTATCTGAGGTAGGTTCTATTCTAAAGACCGGAGATAAGGTTAAACATTCTAACTTTACTTTTACAGTTACCAGATCAACATCCCGCTCCATTGAAGAAGTAAAACTGAGAATCAAAAAAGGGAAGTAGTATTTTTCTACTTATAAATCCTCCACAATTAAAGAGAGTTCTTTTTCTTTTCCTCTCATAATTTGAGTTTCCTTTTTTTTCTTATGGTTGTGACCAAGTAAGTGAAGAATTCCATGGATTATCAGCTTTTTTAATTCATCATGCATAGTAACCCCGTAGGATACGCTATGTCTCGCAGCAGTATCAATTGAAATAACGATATCTCCGAGCAGCGTAAAATCAGGGCCCTCGCTTTGAGGAAACGACAGTACGTCTGTAGTTCTATCAATCTGCCTATAAGAACGATTTAGCTCCCTCATCTGGATATCATCCGTAAAAGTGATACTGAGCTCTGTGTCCTTAGGGACGTCCAATTCTTTTAACACAAGGCGGGCTATTTTTTTAAGACTTTTCTTATAATCACTTTTGATCTCGCCCGTTTCATCTAAAATTGCTATATTCACAAAAACTAGTTTACTCACTCTTTCCAGGTTTAGAAATACCGATCAATTAAAATGAAAAGCCTGCCGCTACCTTGGATACTTCAAAAATTTCAGATATGATTCTTATCTTATTATGGCAAAGAGACAGGCAAAATTCGAAAGAAAGACCTCAGAGGTAAAGGTAAAGATCGATATTTCTCTTGATGGATCGGGGAAGTTTGATATCAACACCGGTATACCCTTTTTTAACCACATGCTTTCACAGTTTGCCAAGCACGGTTATTTTGATCTGAAAATAAACGCAATTGGCGATATTGATATAGATTTTCACCATACAGTAGAAGATGTCGGACTTGCACTTGGTGAAGCAATACTAGAAGCCTTGGGTGATAAGAGAGGTATTACAAGATTCGGAGAGGCCTTTGTTCCTTTTGACGAGACTCAAGTTTTTGCTTGTATTGATCTCAGCGGAAGGCCGCACTTTGAATTCAGGGTTGAAATACCAAAATCCAAAGTAGGGGATTTTGACGTTGAGCTTGCGGAAGAGTTTTTTAAATCACTCACTAATACCCTCAAATGCAACCTGCATATTGAGCTAAAGTATGGAGATAACCTCCATCACATTATAGAGGCTATGTTTAAAGCTGTAGGACGCGCTTTAGATAAAGCAACATCTCTAGACCCAAGATCTAAAGATATACCTTCAACTAAAGGTACGCTCTAGAAATGATCGCAATTGTAGATTACGGAATGGGGAATCTGAGAAGTGTAAGTAAAGCTTTTCAGAGTCAGCAATTTCCCGTCGTAGTAACAAGAAATCCCGACGATATTGCGGGCGCGAGTGGACTTGTACTTCCGGGAGTAGGAGCTTTTGGGGACTGCGTAAAAAATCTAGGTGATTACGGTCTAATTGATCCTATTTTAAAGTTTATTGATTCAGGGAAGCCATTTCTCGGCATTTGCCTTGGGCTTCAGGTGCTTTTTGAGGAAAGCGAAGAGGCGCCGGGAGTAAAAGGGCTTGGTCTCATTAAAGGCAGGGTTGTAAGGTTCCCTGATTTGAAAGATGAAGGTCTTAAAGTACCTCACATGGGATGGAATCAGGTCACTATTACAAAAGATGTTCCTATATTAAATGGAGTGCCTGAAAATAGCTGGTTTTATTTTGTACATTCATATTATCCTAGTCCTGAAGACGATAGCGTGAGTGCTGTTAAAACAACTTACGGTTTTGAATTCACAGCTGCGGTAGCTAAGGACAATATATTTGCCTGCCAGTTCCACCCTGAAAAAAGCAGTGACCTCGGACTTAAAATGATTAGGAACTTCTCAGCCCAGTGCGGAGAAAAGTTGCGAGCTTAATTTGTTGGATATTTCGTCTCTGATCCTTCTGGTTTTACAGGCGCAGCTTGTGCAGTATCTCCATATATAGCCTTGTAAGCCCCATAGCTTCTAAGAATTCTTCTTATATAATTCCTAGTTTCCTTAAACGGCACCTCTTCTATAAATTCGTCCTTCTCTAAACCATAAAACCGTACTTTCCAATCAGCTGCCCTGTGGGGCCCTGCGTTATAGCTTGCAAGCGCAAGCTCAACATCTCCGTTAAACTGGTCCAGCACCTGTTTGAAATAAAAGATTCCCATCTCTATATTAATTTTCGGTATCGTAAGCATTGCTGTAGAAAATCCGTTAATTCCTATCTGACTCGCAACTGCTCTCGCTGTCGGCGGTATTAACTGCATTAGCCCGACAGCATCCGCCGGGGATACAACCTCTTTTTGAAATCTACTCTCTTCTCTGATAATTGAATATACAAGCAGCTCATCAACTCCATATTTCTTGGCGTAGGGGCCGACAAATTCCTGAAACCCCTTTGGGTATGAAAGCCTGTTTGCTTGTGGAAGTCCAAGTCCCTGTGCCACCTTAATAGATTGGTTGTAATCATCTACTTGAGAATATAGCAAGCTCACAATTACAAATTCTTCCTTTGTATTAGCCTCATCTTCCATAGCTACTATTTCAAGCTGCGCCTCCTCGGGCATACCGAGTCCAATTAGCATCTGTGCTTTATCTTTTCGTGAGTTTGCTTGTGGATTAAGAATTATAGATTCAGGATTTATATTTGTAAATGTTGGGGTATAGCCGCTTTTTATCTGAGCGAGGTAAGTATGGTAGGTTGGGGTTGTTGATCCGGCAAGCTCTCTATATTGAACATGAGCTTCATCACGTTTACCCTGCTTCTCTAAAGTCCTGGCTTTCCAGTATTTTGCATTTGATGCATTAAAAGATGACTCTGAATCTGTGAATGCAGAGAAAGTTCCGTGCGCCTCTCTATACTGTCCTTTTCTGTAGTAGATCCAGCCCAGGTTCCATGCGCCGTCCTCTGCATATTTATTTCTAGGGTACGATCTTATGAGGATATCGTAAGTTTCTATAGCTTGCTGTGTTTGATCGTTTATTTGATAGAGCCGGGCGGCATTATAAAGCCCTTCCGCAGCAAGCGGACTGCTAGGATATAACTGGTGAATCTGAGTGTAGAGTTGGGAAGCTTGTGAATCTAGCCCCTGTTTAGTTTTTAGCTTCCCTCTCCAAAAAAGTGACCTGGGTGAATTTATATTTTTTAGAATGTTTTCAGCTTCGTTTAATTTTTT
>SPCL01000087.1 GCA_004525335.1 Thermodesulfobacteriales bacterium | reverse complement strand
GCAATTTATAGAGTCACGATAATATCTTCTTAATTAAAAGCTTGAAGCTTCTTATAGTTATAGAACGATTACTTGAAAGACTTAATTTCTTGAACAGTTTTCTTATCCAGTTTTTGAATAAGAGCTTTTAAAAGCTTAACAGTATAGTCAAAATCGTCTCTGTGTATTATGGAGTTGTGGCTATGAATATGACGAGATGGGACCCCTAAAACAACAGTCGGCACTCCAGTCTTATAGAGATGAATAACAGAGCCGTCAGTAGCTCCTCCTTCCATCGTTGTGAACTGTAGAGGAATTTTGTTTCTCTTAGCCGTATCGATTACTAAATCTCTGAGTTTCAGATTCGGTATCATTCGGGCGTCATACAAAAGTAAAGAAGGCCCGCCGGCAAACTTAGTTGAGGATTCATCGGGTTTTATTCCTGGGACGTCACCTGCAATGTCTGACTCAAGAATTATTGCGATATCAGGATCAACCATTTCTACACTTGTTGTAGCTCCTCTTACTCCGACCTCTTCTTGTACAGTTGCAACTCCATAAAGAGTGTTGGGATGACTTTTCTTAAGAGAACTAAGCGCTGAAATCACCACACCGCATCCCACGCGGTCATCAAAAGCCTTGCTCATATATGTTTTAGGATTAGCCAAAATTGTGAATTCACTTACCGGCACTATTGGGTCGCCTATTCTTACCCCCGCTTTCTCCACATCTTTCTCTGATGTAGCTCCTATATCAATGTACATATTCTTTCTTATAACTACTTTGTTTTTTTCCTCTGGAGATAGAAGATGAGGAGGTTTGGCTCCGATAACCCCAATTACATCGCCTTTTCCTGTTTTTATTGCTACACGCTGGCTAAGTAGAACCTGATCCCACCAACCGCCTAAGGTCGTGAATCTGATAAAGCCACCTGAGGATATGTGTTTGACCATAAATCCGACTTCATCCATATGTCCGGCTAACATTATTTTAGGAGAGGTGTCTTTACCAACTTTCTTACAGATAAGACTTCCCATATTATCTTCTTCTATATCGCCTATGGGTTTAAAGTGATTTCTAATAACTTTACGCACCTCAGCCTCATAACCCGGAATACCGTGTGCTTCAGTTAGCTCTTTAAGTAGATTTTCAGTCTTATCCATTAATGAATCTCCTCAAACTATAATTTTTATGCATATATTGTACGTTTAATTCAGGAATTGCTGTTGAAAATTATCACTGCTACAAGTATTCCTTGTCAACAATATTTGTGCTCGGTATCCTTTAGAGAAAAGATGGCTGATATATATTATTAATATTACGGAGGAAACAATGAGAAAATACACAACCATTTTTACTTTAATTGTTAGTCTTTTAATTTGCGCCGCTGTATTTGCAGATGAAGAAGGCGAAACTATTAAATTTTATGATTCTTATGTCAAAACATCTATGAAGACAAACTCTCTTGATGAATTGAAACCCTATCTTTCTCAAAACAACCTGAACCAATTGGGTGAAATATCAAAAGAAGATGAGGCAGCTTTCCTCGATATAATGCGGGAAGTGCGTAGTTCAATTAAGAGAACTAGCATATCATCTAAAATTGAGGGCAATAAAGCAATCTTAACTATGGAAGGCGTTGATACAAATGATCCTAATGCCAAAGTATCAGGGATCATCACTCTTGTAAAAGAAAACGGCCAATGGAAACTGGATAATGAGGATTTTACGTCTGAAACAGTAATTGAGTCACCATAATTACAGGCTTGAACTAATACTATCTAACACTATAAAGAATAATTACATCTATGAAATACGGCTTTATAGTTATTAGCTTGAAAATCATACTGTGGGCAGTACACTGAAATCAAAATTAATGATTGAATATAATGATGGAATACACTTAAAAGGAACTGGACTCTGGTTCGATTCAAAAAAGAAAGCGGGGCTTTCTTTTATATCTAACGCTCATGTAGATAAATTTACTGTTCCAGAAAAAACTATAGCTACCCCTGAGACTGTAAAATTTCTAGAGAAAAAGATTAGAAAATCAATAGTTCTTTCCTGTCCATATTACAGACCATTTACACTTGGCAATCTTCAAGTTGAGCTTGTGCCCTCAGGACATATGCTGGGTTCCTCACAGATGGTTGTTGATAAAGGTGAAAAAACATTAGTCTACACAGGGGATTTGAATTTAAAGAAACTCCCGACAACTGAAGTCGCATATTTAAAAAAGTGCGACGTACTGGTTATGAAATCTACATTTGGATTACCAGAGTATGTTTTCCCTACATTTGAGGAATCTATTAAACCCCTTACCAAATTCATTGAAGACGCATTTTCTTCACATTCTACACCTGTAATATTGGTAGAGCCCATGGGAATTGGTCAGGATATCATTAAAGCCCTAGGCAAAAATGGATTTAAGATTAGTCTTCACAAATCAATTAATAATGTTACGAAGATTTACGAGGATTTCGGGGTTAATTTTGGAGATTATGAGCGTTTGAAGTCTGACAACATTGAAGAAAGGGTTGTAATCATACCACCAGATAAAATAGATTCAGACGATTTAAACAAAATAAAGAGTAAGAGATCAGCGATTATTATAGAAAGCGGCAGAGAAGACATATCCTCTGTGAAGTCACAATTAAAAGTTGATGAGGTATTTACTTTTAGTAGTCTTGCAGGTTATAACGAGCTACTGGAATATATAGAAAAAGTTAGCCCTGAAAAAATCTATTTAGTAGACCGGCATGCCAGTGAATTTGCTAAAACACTAGAAAAAAAAGGGTATCAAGCGATAGCTCTGGAAAAACCTACCCAACTTAATCTTTTATAGGAGAGGCAAAGTGGCAGTAATAACACAAGGTCTCAGGATAGAAACAAACGGTGAAACCGATTTAATAGATATCACGGCTGAAGTGGCAAAAGGTGTAAATGAGTCAGGAATATCTTCAGGGACTGTAACTATTTTTATACCAGGATCGACAGCCGGAGTTACTACCATCGAATACGAGGGAGGAGCGATCAGAGATTTTCAAGAAGCAATTGAAAGGATCGCGCCTAAAGATATTGGTTATCACCATGATGCTAGATGGGGAGATGGTAACGGCTACTCTCATGTAAGAGCTGCTTTACTAGGTGCTTCGCTTACTGTTCCTTTTACTGCAACCGGGCTCCTGCTAGGTACATGGCAGCAAATTATAGTGGTAGATTTTGATAACAGGCCTAGGTCGAGAGAAATCATTCTTCAGATAATTGGGGAGTAGGGTATAGGGGCAGCCTTTAAACCGCCCCTTATAGTTTTTAAACAAACTTTACCGAGAAATGACGTTTGTGTTTAATATTTAAATTAACAATAAGAGGTGTAATCGCTTCAATCATTGCGGAAAGCTTAAGTGGTCCCGCATCCAGAACCCTCATATTGGGCATATCTTCGGTAAGTTTTGTAACCACTGCTTTTGCTTCCTCGTCATCACCGCAAATTACAACATCGTAATCCAAATCTTCTTCAACCTTGCTGAGTTCTTTGGCTGGAAGATTGTGATATGCGGAAACAAGCCTCACAGTCTCAGGTAATGCCTCTTTAATTTCCAGTGCGGATGAGCCCTGGGGTGGAGGATTATACACAAAACTCTTGTCCTCATGTCTCTCCATGGATACAACGGGGGTTACAACAATCTGATCTGTAAAGCTATCTTTAATTTGACTTATTGTTGCAGCCGCATACTCAGGGGGGATGCTTATTATCACTACTTCCGCAGCTTTGGCCGCATCAGCATTTGCCATCCCTGAAATCTGCCCTTCAATACCTAGACTAGCTAATTTTTCTTTGTATTCATCAGTTATTGTTTGTGCTTTCTCTTCACTTCTGGAGCCTATAAAAATTTCATGCCCTGCCTTGGACCATCTAAGTACCAGGCCTTCTGCTATATCTCCCGTACCACCTAGTAGTGCTATCTTCATTTTATCTTTCTCCTGTCACGAAATTTTGGTTTAGTGTAACAAAATTGCATCTCTAGTAAAGGGACGTCTAACTAGTTGAGCAGAAAATAGCTTAAGATTTAACAATTGCTCTATGTAAGAGGGGTTGGGAATCAATATGTATTCAGAGACTAAAACTTCCTTTTTAAGTAAAGAAACACGGAGAAACTTTCTTCATTAAAAAAACTATCCTCAGTCGAAAGTTCGCCGTCGGGAATAGCTACAAATGGTACAACTCCTCCAAAAAAAATAGTATCCCCAGACTTCTGGCCATCGAACTTAACCATATAGTCCTCTATAAAATCAACGTCAGGATTGGGCAGGAGAGAAATCTGCTCATCGTTTTCATTGAAAGTAGTATCGGTTGGTGATGACAAGTTCGGTATGATTATAGTTTGAGTTCCAACTTTGAAATCAGGTTCGCAAGTATTAGTGGATGTTCTTGTTTCATAATCTAGACATACAGAACTATCCTCTCCGGAAACAATGTATTCTCCACTTATAGAGGTCGGCAAAATCGGAGAACGTTGAGCAACTATCTCATCGCCAAAAGAACTCAAATCGGGCCCTAAAAAAACAGTTATTATGAAAACCCACAAACAAACCCACATTATAGCTACCTCTAGCCCACGAAATATGCTGGTTAAGATAAACTCAGTACGATAATCACCCAACATAAATATAATTGCTAGTATCTAACAATTCAATAGTTCTTATTTAAACAACTCATCTTAAGTGCCATGTATCACTCAATAAAATTATTCAAGAAATTCTCTAAAATTATATTAAACTCTTGGCTCTTTTCCTGCATAATAAAATGACCTGAGCCTTTTATTTCATAAAATTCTGATCCATAAATTTTTTGGTGAAGATACTCTCCATATTTCACAGGAGTAAGCATGTCTTTATCGGCAGAGACAATAAGTGTTGGTAAGGTTATTTTATGAACATCATCCAGAATATCAAACTCATTGCATGTAACCAAATCCCAATAACAAACTTCTTGCCCTATATCTATTAGGCCTTGTTTGAATTCCTGTTTAAGTTCTTGGGGAGAATCTTCAGCAAACATCCTTTGAGGAGCGATCTCGCAAAATGCTTCATAATTATTCTTAACCGTATCAAGGGTTTGCTGAGCTACGCTGAGCTTAGCCCCTGTAGCCGCCAAAACGCATGCTTTAAGTATTTCAGGTCGTTCAATGGCTAGGAGCATAGCAATTCCGCCGCCCATTGAATGACCGATTAAGATTATGTTTTGTAATTTTAGGGTATCTATAAACTTTAACAGAAAATCTTTATATTCCGCTACACTCCGCAATCCTTCTCCCTCCGAGCCTCCATGACCCGGCAGGTCTAGTGCAATAAAATTAAAATGTGGATGGTTTTTAAATAACCCAAATTGAAACTTCCAGGTAGCGACACTTTGCCCCGCTCCATGAACAAATAAAAGTGTAGGACGAGATCTATCGAACCTCTCTCCCTCTATATAGTGGACTCTAGCTTCTCGAATAGTTATTTCAGTCATATAGATAAGATACTAAAATTAGAATCAGGATTCTACTGTCTATGAATATTCATACTTGCTGATAATAGAGCTATAAGTGTTTTCACTAATGCCGGATAATTTTATAGTTTTCAGTTTAGAAGTGTGGCCTTTAAGAATTTCTATGTTTGATTTTGAAATTTTAAAAGTTTTTGCTAAAAACTCAATCAAACTTTCGTTTGCTTTGCCATCCACAGGTGGGGCTGCAATTTTTATCTTGAGCCTGCCATCATGCAAACCTACAATTTGATTACGATAGGACTTTGGCTGTATTTGGATTTTGAGAATTGTATAACTTTTGCTCAAATTTAATTAATACCTTTGTGCTAACTCTAATAAACTATTGACCAAAAATTGCTGTAAGAAATAAATTGCAACAATGACAATAATTGGAGATACATCAATTGTGCCGCCAATTGGTGGAATCATCCTTCGGACATACCTCAAGACCGGCTCAGTAGCAGCATATAAAAATTGTACTATTGGATTATAAGGACTCGGACTTACCCAAGAAATTATTGCTCTAGCAACGATAACATACAAATATATTGTCAGGATTAGATTAAGAGCTTTAGCTATACCTACTAAAAAGTTCCCGCCTAAAATATCCATTATTTATCCCCCTTAGAAAGTTCCTTTGAACGACGAGTTGCCGCTTCTACTGCTGAAATAGTGCTTGAGCGAAATCCGCCTTTTTCCAGATGATGTATACCCTCGATAGTTGTTCCGCCTGGAGATGAGACCTTATCCTTGAATTGAGCGGGATGATCATCACCCTCAATAATCATTTTAGCGGTACCATAGACCGTCTGAGCAGCTAATTTATGAGCCATATCCCTTGGGAGACCCATCTTTACCCCTCCGTCAGCAAGCGCTTCTATAAAAATTGATACATAAGCAGGCCCGCTGCCGCTAAGTCCCGTTGCCGGGTCCAGAAGAGCTTCATCCTCAACTATATATGCGATACCAACCGACTCGAATATCTCTTTTACACGCTCTTTTTCCTGTGCAGTCACATTCTCATTACAATATAGCACCGAAGCTCCTGCAAGCACCAATGCCGGAGTATTGGGCATAACCCTGACTATCTTTGACTTCTTTTTAATCAGCTTCGAAATTAATGTGCTTGGTATCCCCGCAGCTATGGATATAAGAATCTTTTTAGACGTTATTGCCGCTTTTATTTCACTTACTACTTTTGAGATATGATTAGGTTTTACCGATAAGACTATGATGTCTGATTCTTTTGAAAGCTGTTTGTTGTCAGAAGCTATGCTTACTTTATAAGTTGATTTTATATAGTCGACTCTTTTCTTAACTATATCTGCAATTAAGATTTGCTCGCTCTTAAAGAGCTTTGACGAAATAAGCCCCTTTATCAGAGCTTCTGCCATGTTACCTGCGCCTATAAATCCAATTTTATTCATTTCTTTTCTCGTTTACTAATTCCTTTCTCCAAAAATTGCTGATCCAACTCTTATAATTGTAGCGCCTTCCTCAATTGCTACCTCAAAATCTCCACTCATCCCCATAGACAGTTCTTTTAGTTTCGGAAATAAGGGTAACAAATCATCTCTAATTTCTCTTAGTCGAATAAAGTATGGCCTAGCCATTTCAACATTATCAAAATAAGGCGGCATTGTCATTAGCCCCCGAACTTCTACAGAAGATAAGCCGCTTAGTTCGTTCAAGAAGCTCTCCAATTGAGCAGGAATGATCCCGCCCTTTGACTCTTCTCCTCCGATATTAACTTCTATTAGTACCGGAACTGTTATTTCTAAGCCTTCTGCTCTTTTGTTAATCTCCTTAGCAACTGAAAGTGAATCGAGAGAATGAATCAACTCAACTTTACCTACTATGTATTTAACCTTGTTTTTTTGTAACTGGCCTATAAAATGCCATTTTATTTTTTTATCCGTTTGTTCAGTAAGAATTTTAGCCTTATCGCGGAATTCCTGAGCATAATTTTCACCAAATGTATCTATTCCTAAAGCTAAAGCTTGTTCAATTCGCTCAGGCTCAACCCTTTTTGTTACCGCTACGAGTTTGATTTCATGCGGGTCCCGTCCAACTCTTTCAGCGGCTTCTTGAATTCTCTGAATGATATTGTTTGAATTACTTTTTAAATCCATCGCCGCTAAATTGTTTTTGAGCTCCATGTATCTTTAATGCCTCTAGAACCTCAACCAATGGAAGCCCTACAACATTTGTATATGAGCCTCTGATACCTTTGATCATAAAAGCGCCTATCCCCTGAATACCGTATGCGCCCGCTTTATCCATCGGCTCTGTGGTCTTAATGTAACCTTCTATCTCATCTGGTTCAAGAGTTTTTACTTCTACATTGGTATCTACTATCTCGCTATGGAGAATAATATTTTTAGGTCGAGCAATACAAAATGCGGTAAGCACCTGATGAATCCTTCCTGAAATTCTACTCAACATCCTGCGAGCATCTTCTAAATCAATAGGCTTGCCTAGAATTTCATCGTCAACAACTACAATTGTATCAGCACCAATAACCAGATAATTACCTTCTAGATTTTGTGAGACTGAGCACGCTTTTTCAGATGCCAATCTAAGAACATAATCCCTAGGATTCTCTCTGCTTATTAAAGATTCATCAGAAGATGGGGCTATAATTTCAAATTCAATTCCCACGTTTTGTAGAAGCTCTTTTCTTCTAGGAGAAGTGGAAGCTAAAACAATTTTGCTATTCATTACAATAATTAGTTCGGAAGATTGTTGAGTTCATCATCTATCCAGACTTTAGAAGCTCCTATAGTAGCTCTAAGGGCTATACCATCTTTTGTCATCTGAAAAACTACAACTTCCGAATCAAGTGGGACCTCAGCGCTTGTAGCCCCTCCGTCATCTTTATATTTCGCAGCAACATCACCTTGCGCCCCATAACTCCATCCTTCAGTTATGAACTGATTAAATACTGCTTTGTTGTTAAATACGACAACTTCCCTAAAATCTTTAAGTGCTATACCAAGTCCAACCCCGCCTTCAGCCATTTTCATGTATATGTTATCACCATTTGAATTATCCACCGCCACACCATATCCATTACCTGATCCAACAATAAGCAATTGAGTATTGAAGCTGCTGAATACTGCATAACCAGCAGCATCTTGAATTAATTCTTTTGCGTAGGGCTTTTGAACATACAGATCAGCTAAAGCGTCATTCTTCATCTGTTGTACGAAATTTCTCTTTT
>SPCL01000155.1 GCA_004525335.1 Thermodesulfobacteriales bacterium | reverse complement strand
CCAGGATTCCCTTGGAATGTGTGTAGCAAAGGCAGAGACTTGGAAGTAATCCTCTACGTCGACGGTCATTGCGTTGCGTATAGGGGTCAAGCCCATTAGTTATTCTCTATTTGGTGTAAGCATGATTATCGGACTTGTTGGCAAATTCTTTAATTACAAAAATGCACTTGTTCTGCCATTTCGTGGAATGGACAACCACCAACAGTACAAATAATCTTACCCCTGACTCCGCTGCTTGATGTGGGGGCGAGTGTTAAATTTCATTATTCTAGGTTTTCTCTTCTGTGGTTTTTTTTTTACTTTGGATGAAGAGAGTACTTTCTGAAGTAATTCTAGTACAGAGGAGATAGAACTTTCCATCTTGATAAGTCGGTCATCCATTTTTCTCAGTTCGGAGCCGGCTTCTTTTTTTTCACTTATATTAGAAGTGGTATCTGATACATCAGGTATTTCTAATTCTATAATAGGCATGTCATATTCTTGCTGAATATCATGAATAACAGCATTGACTTCTGCGTCACTAAAACTATGTAGCTCCTCAAGGCAACCCATTAGAAGGATGCGTTCACAAAGGGTATTAATCTTTCGAGGAATACCGCCTGTATAGTTGTAGATGGCAGCAAAGGCATCCTGGGTAAAAGAAGGGTCATTATTCCAGCCGGTAGTATTCAGTCGATGTTCAATATAAGACTTAGTTTCAGAGGAATCCATTGGCCCTAGGTGATAAGTGGCGGCAACTCTTTGTCGCAATTGCAGCATATCTTCACCAAGCAGCGTTTTTCTGAACTCTGGTTGGCCAAGCAAGAATGTTTGTAATAATGGTTTTTTATCTGTTTGATAGTTAGATAGCATTCTTAGCTCTTCTACTGTGTGGGTAGAAAGGTTCTGAGCTTCATCTACGACTAGAAGCGCTCGCTTTCCATTCTGATCACACTGATGTAGGAATTTTTCAATTCCAATCAGTAAACCGGCCTTGGAAAGGTTCTCGTAAGGGAGTCCAAAAGCCGCAGCTACTATTCGCAATGTATCATCAGAATTAAGGCCAGTATTGGCTATTTGTGCAGCAACGATTTTATCAGACTCCATTTTTTTAAAAAGATTGCGCACCAGGGTGGTTTTTCCTGCGCCAACTTCACCTGTGATAATAATGAAGCCCTCTTCTTGTGCTATGCCGTATTCAAGGTAAGCCATGGCACGCTTATGGCCTGTGCTACCAAAAAAGAAGTCTGGATCAGGCTTCAGTTGAAACGGTTTTGCTTTAAGATTGTAGTACGATGAATACATATTAGAACCTCACATATAAACTAGCCATCATTCGGTTCTCTGCATATCCACCGAATGTATCCGTTCCAAGATCGTTCGTAGTTTCTCTCTCTCTACGCCGATACATAAGAGCAGCTGAAACTTTTTCCGAAAGCTGTCTTGAGACTCTAAAAGATATACCTTTTATCTTATCTTTTCTCGCAAGTGATGGATATTCTACTTCAGTGTAGCTGAGCGCAAGAGTTGCACTGTTCCGATTAGATATCCTTACGGACCACGCCGCGGTGCCACCAATCATGTTTGTGTTTACTAGACTACCCCCCCCTGGAAGTAAGTCATCTAATAGTGGATTAGAATCTATTGGCTGACGCCGTATTTTAAATACCCTGAATACGAGAGTATTTGATGCGCCATTCGCAGCTGCAGCCGCTAAAAATGTCTTCTGTAGGAAGAATCGGTTCGTTAGGAAGTTGCCAGTATCTGCCAGATTTCCTGGGAGCCCAACGCCTGCTATGACATCTTGGACAAGTTGTGCAATCACTGCTGGATCGGTACCTGGTGCAGCTTGAGCTGTAAAAAGATTAGTCAGAATAGTTGTCGTGTCACCTGTTTCATCAAGACCCAGTACACCAAAGGCGCCCCTGACGTCTTCTCTATATGAAGAGGTAAATGCAGTCAGGCGCCTGCGATGACTGAAATTATATGCATAGGTATCACCAAAGAATCTTTGCCCGCCAGATGCTTCTATACGCGTTCTTTCGTTTGGAATCCAGACAAAACCAGCTGACCACCTAGCACCACTCGGCCTTACTCCACCTCCACCAAAATTATTATCTTCGTAACCTCCAGTTCCGGTTAAGCCGAATCTGTGCGTAATATTATATTTAACGCTGCCAATACCGGTTTGTAAGGTGACGGTTTCGGGTCTTAGTTGGTAATCAATATCCTGTTTATTATAGTATAATCCCCATTCAAGAACTTGGAAGTCAGGGCCACTCAGCACAGTCCCAGTGTAGGTATTAGCTTGGCTATTATAATATGAAACTGGATCACTTGATGAAGTCCAAATACGCGCAACGCGGAACTCAGTTGATGCCAGACCCGCTAAACGCTTGCGTATATAGGGGCTAATTCTATACTGCTGTATATTCGTTAAGTTATTAGTAGTATTCGCAGTATCTCCCTGTGGGCCCAGAAGAGATCGATTTTGTTGTCGCATCGACGCGTTTGTCTCTACGAAAAAGAAATCTTCGTATAGTTCTGCGACTGCTTTCCCGCGCATACTGTGAAAAGTTCTAGATCGGTCAGTTTCCCTAGCGAAGATGGTGTTTATCATTCTATAATCTATCTCACCATCAAAACGACGTCCTTTGGCAGTTCCATAAATACCAGGCATGAGACGAGTAACGAAATCAGCTCTTTCCTCACCCTTTGGGCCTAAATTTACATTGTCAGTGAAGATTAAATCGGTATTCATGCTGGGAGAGAGTGTTAACTCAATTGCATCTGAGATAGCTGGAAAAGAAAATAAAGCTGTTGCTGTAGAGAATGTGGCCAGAAATAATAAGGCTCTATAGATTCTGCTATTTTTAGTAAGGTTCGTAGGTAACATACAAGTCTTTATCAGAGAATGACCTTGCTTTGTTGTAGATTAAATTAACGACTTCACAAGACTCTATCTGCCTGAGAGTTTCCCTGACTGTTTGTTGCGATGTTTCCCCAGCTTCAACTACTAAGACAATCTGTCCCATCTGGTTTGCCAAAACGCGTGCCTCGCTTGTCAGTAGCAAAGGAGGGGAGTCAACAATGATAATACGATCTTCGTAACGCTTTACTATTTCCTTTAGTAACAGGCCCATACTTTGGCTTGCTAATAGTTCATTTGCATTCGGATGCTGTGTTCCTGCTGTTAGGACGGAGAGTTTCTCGATACTTGTTTTAATTAAGACTTCCGGTACAGAGAGTTTATCATTGAGAAGAAGATCTAGTAACCCCTTATTTTCTTCCAATCCAAGAATTTTTGGAATCATAGGCCTGGATACATCAGCATCTACCAAAAGAACAGTATTATCCATTTCCATCGCGATGCTCATTGCTAAGTTGACGGCACAAAAACTTTTACCTTCACCTGCAAGGGAACTAGTAATCATGATCAAGTTACCATTTTTAATTGGGTTGGGGCCGAAGGCACTCATGAGCAACGGCCGTTTAATTACTCTGAATTGTTCTGTTATAGTGGTTTTCTTATCCTCAGGCGTGATGATGCCATAGTGACGCAATCTTGCAAAATCGAGTGGGAGTCTCTTTGTCTTTAAACCTGAGACATTATTTAATCCTTTAATACTTGCGGTTTTAGCTTCGGGAACGATTTCTTCGACGGTAGTAGCAGATATATTCTTACCCGCCCCAAATGTACTTGCCGCCTTTTCAATAATACTTAAATTATTTTCCGATAATAATTTATCGCGCATAGCCTCTTCTTTTTGCTTGGCCGCTATTTTCTCAATCATACTCATATTGTCTCCAGAAAGTCTTTATTTTTGAATCATGCTATGCTAAGACTGCATTTTTATGATTCATAAATTGCTAAGATTGCTTAACTCATTTTTAGCATCAACACCCCATATAATCCAAACAAGGATAATAAAGAGAGGCCGAGGGCAAAAAGACGTTTTTTGCGTTCTTTTTGTTCCTTACTAGTCCAAATCATGGGAATTGAACCTATTACAGGCCTGCCAGTTATTTCCCTGAGCGAACTTTGGGTATGAAACGAGGGTCGAAGCTGACTCAGGGCAAATGCGACTGCAATCCCTGCCCCTAGAGCTGCAAAAAATACCATTGAATAGAGTGCGTCACGCATAGGCCCAGAAGGTGATTCTGGAACAGTTGGCGGATCAATAATCTTAAATGACATTAGCTTGGAGGCTGATCCTAACTTGCTAGCTATTTTTGCAGATTCACGACGCTCAAGAAGTCTTTCATAGTTAGTTTTGTTTACTTGGTAGTCGCGATTTAACTGAGCAAGAGCCGCCTCTACTTCTGGTACCGTATTACTCATAGATTTTAGTTGATTATAGCGGTCGGTATATTCTTCCACACGAGCTCTCATAGAGGCCACTTTGGCTTCGCTATCTGTAAGCGCCAAATTGAGTTGTTGAAGCATGGGACTATAGTTTCTCCCAGGGTCAAAACTGCTAGATTTATATTTGGCGGCATCCGCTACCTTGCGGTCCTGAAGCTGAATAATTAGGCGTTTTGTAGCGATGACATCAGGATGCTGATCAGTAAAATTTAAACTGAGAATATCAAGTTGCTTGTGTAGCTCCGTGATACGAGCATCAACTTCCGTATTAACTATGGATGATGGATCTACCTCGTCGGATATACCCTCATTTTCCATTCCAATGAGTACGGGTTCATCTCCAGTAATTTGTTTTTTGATTGAATCGCGTGCATGCTCTGCTTCACGTAGCTCCAGTTTTGTTTTCTTTAGCTCTTCTTCAGCTGCCCCTAACTGCTTATAATAGCTGCCACCCTGTGCCTG
>SPCL01000284.1 GCA_004525335.1 Thermodesulfobacteriales bacterium | reverse complement strand
GCCTAAGTTGCCAACTTTCATAATGCTAAGAGTTATTGAAACGACAATAAGAGGTAGCACAATCATCTTTAAAGCATTTAGAAAAAGTGTGCCCAGAAAGCCAAGTTTAACCCCTAGTTCGGGAAGAAAAGAACCAACAACGGCACCTAGGATTACCCCTAAAATGATTCCTATTATAAGAAAGTGCTTTCCAAAAAACTTCTTCATTTAATACTCCTAGTTCAAAAAAGTTGGCATCTTGTTCTCTGATGTGATATCTAATATGTAAGAGAAGTTATATTTAGAGAATTTTGCCAGCATAAAGTTGCATATAATTAGATGGGATGATATCACTTTATAGACTGATTACAAAAAGAGATCATGATTAAATATATAACAGTAATAGTAACCATACTTATATCTTTTGGAATTTCTTCCTTTGCTGAGCCATTTAAAGTTCCGCCTATAATGCCTAATGAAAAAGGTACTATTGTCACCGAATATAAAGATGGCGGGCTCAGATGGAAAGCGGATTGGAAAACCGAAGTATATGTCGAAAATGGAGAGACAAAATTTAAACTCGTTTTGAATGCCAAAGGAGTTACTAGCCCTTTTAGCCTAGAGATGACCTGGCGATCCGTATCAATCTGGAAAGCTGAGGATGAATTTATACCTCTAGAATCAGACACTAAAATCAAAAATTTAAGCGGCGATGTGGTTATGATTGACAAGAAGAAGTTTAATCACAAAAAAGATACCGCAGTTTTTGAACGAGAAGACTTACAACTCGATTCATACAAAAGAACGCACTATGACATTACCTCAGATACCCTTATCGTAGAAGGCATAGTATATGCTCTACGCACTTTACCTTTCGGCACAAATAATATAGTCAAAGCCAAAATTCTTTCTAATGAACCCGAGCTCTACAATGTAGAATTTCAACAAAGAGGTATAGAAAAAATAAAAACTGTGGACGGAGAAATTGAGTGTTACAAAGTTGAAGTTGTACCAAAAATAGGCGTGTTGGGAGTATTAAAAGTCTTTTTTCCAAAAACCTATTTCTGGTTCACTGTAGACGCTCCTCACAAGTGGGTTCGTTACGAGGGACTGGAAAATGGCATCGGAACACCTGAAGTGATAATGAACGTGACCAATTTTAAAGATGCGTCTAATTAGCACAATCAACCTCCTAGTAACAATTTTGTAAACGCATTCATTTTCTAATCTAAATATTTATTATTGCCTTTTTAAAGAATCACCGGATATAATTGAGTATCAAGATATTATGTCCACGTTTTCTAAAAGAGATTCATTCCAATTACGCAGATTGAAAATAACAGATTTGAATACTCAAAGGAGGCAAAATTGTGAAAAAGAAATACCAGAAGTTAACATTAGTATTACTACTCTTAGCTAGCCCAGTTGTATTGACCGGATGTCTAGCAGCAGCGGCAGTTGGAGGCGGGGCAGTTGCAGGAGCTGGAACAATCGCTTGGATACAGGGCGAATTAAAATCCACAGAAGGTTATCCCTTTGCCAAAGTTTGGGCAGCTACAGTTAAGACTATTGAACAACTTGACTTTATAGTTGTAAATAAAGTTAGTGACGCAATATCAGGTGAAATTGATAGTGTTACTGCTGACAACAAAAAAGTTAAGATACAGGTAAAAAGAGTTGGCGATAACATCACAGAGATTAAAATACGTGTAGATACATTCGGCGATGAAACGCTTTCACGCTATATCTTAAACAAGATACAATCTAATATTTAAAGACATATAAGAAAAAGGGGTAAACTCATTCTGGTGATTTACCCCTATTAATTTCTAACTTATTTTGTTTTGGGGGAAAATTTTAAAGTTGTAACCAACTCCAACTAAATAATCGAATAGAGTTATCTAAGTCACTATCAATCCCAACTAAAAGGACGATCCCGGCCCACTCAGGAATTCTATTTCCTCAGGAGTTGACTCTCTTCCCAAAATAGCATTTCTATGCGGGTACCTTCCAAATCTTTTTACTATTTCATAATGCTTCATTGCATATTCAAAGCTGCCTGAAACCATTTTGGCTATAGATTCTGAGGTTGCGAACTCTTTTGCTAAATTTGAAAAACACTCGACAGATTTCTCCTGCATAGACATATCCTCAGAGTGCATTAACGGCATATAGTAGAAAATT
>SPCL01000190.1 GCA_004525335.1 Thermodesulfobacteriales bacterium | reverse complement strand
CTTTCTTTAGTAAGGAACTCTGAAAAATCACGGTCCTGCATCTTTATCTCAGATAATCCAAACAGTTCTTCCCCGGAAGGGTTTACCATCTTAACTTCCGCTTTCCCGTTAAGCTCAATAATGCTGTCCATTGTTGATCCTACAAGTTGAGACAGCTTCTGCTCTCTTTCCCTGACTTGAGATTCCGCCCTTAGGCGCTGTAGTTCAGCAGCAGCCCGTGCTGCAAATATGTTGAAAATTCCAATTAGTTTTGGGTCTTCCGGGATGGGCTTAGTGTCGAGCACTGCGATATAACCAAGCGCTCTACCATCCAGATCTTTAAGCGGTACACCCATATAACTTACTGCGTTTAGCTCTTTTAATATTGGATTGTCGGGAAAAAAGTCGATTATGTTCTCAGGGTAATGGACAAATTTGTCATTGATTATTACTTCCTCACACACTGTTCCCGAAATGTCATACTCATAATCTTCTATCCACTTGCCGCCCATAAGAAAAGCAAGCCCGCGGAGCTTGCGGGTCTCTGTTATATATTCAGTGATCCAGGCGCCCTGGGTCCCAAGAGCCAAGCTCATGTTTTCTACAAGCGAGCGAAAGAAGTCCTCTCCTGTATGGGTAATGGTGCCCTCGATAATGTTTCTTAAGACCGCACCCTCATCGAAGATGCGGCCTTTATTGTTTTCTTTGTCTGCCATCAGAATTAAGTCCTTATCACCATTCTATCACAGCGAGCTAAACATAATAGTTAGTTTAAACCACTAAAGGCGCCTTAGGTTACTGCTGCTCTATATTTATCTCCACGTTCGTTCCATTTCGAGCAACATCTAAAATTGGTGAGAAAGTTGTTAGTTTTTTTAACTTTTCGATGTCATCTGTGTCTGATTTTATCTTGAAGTTAATTCTGATATTTTCATATCCTTTTCTGATGTTATCGCTTATACCGAGCATCCCCCCTGAAATCTATATCACCCTCTATCTCAGACTCAAGCTCCTCTATTTTTATCCCCTGCACAGCTGCGTGATAGACAAGTGTAGTGGTTATGCAAGAGGCAAGGGCGTTTAAAAAATGCTCGGGAGGGCTGGCTCCTCTGTCCTTTCCTGCAAATATCGGGTGCACGTCTGAATTTAATTCAAACGGCTCCTCGTGTGTGTTCTCCTGACTAGCTCCAAAACAAGAAGTAATTGTCGAATGATTGTGCCCACCCTCTATCCACTTGTTAGTTAAGCGAAACTTAAAATTGGCAAGCTCCTCATTCTCACAAAAAGCGTTCACTGCGTTTACTACGTGGTCGACATCGACTCCGTTTAATGTATTTACAGCCTCTAAAGTATTATTTTGGTCTGACATGATTTCTACCCCCTAAGTAGATTTGATTTACCTATACTTAAGTGCAGGAAGCATGCCACAATGCACATACGTGCGAATATTCAATTATTAAAGTAGGTTAGGGGGATCTTGAAACATTGCTCAAACCGCGAAAATTCACGAACCGCGAAATCTCACGGTGATAAATAGCGAAATCTCACGGTTTATGCTTACAATAATAATATTTGTTTAGGAAAGTGTGATGAGCTTATGTATTTTCTTAATTCTAGAAAAAGGGGGCTCACACTACTAGTGCCAAACCCCCTATAAATTTAAAAGTTGGAATGTTTTTGTTCTCAGCTATCTATGCTGTGAAATTATCAATATGAGTCCGGACAAAGTCTTCAACTGACTGAGGCGGCAGGCCTCCAATTTGCTCTACTAAATCATTTTGAACACTGAACACTCCGTCCTGATGATCCTGGGCTACGTGCGCCAGATGGTCTGCTAAGTATTCTGAGAATTCAGGCTGTTGCGTAAGAGCTTCGCGCCAGTAATCAAGGGGGAGGTCAACGTACTCAACTTTTTTGCCTAGTTCATTTGAAAGCACTTGGGCTACTTCAAGCATATTCATATTCTTAGAGCCGGTAATTGCATATCGCTGTCCCACGTGTGGTTGTGGATCAATCAGCGTCGCAACGACTACTCGAGCAATATCTGAAGCTGCTACGGGAGCATGCTTTCCTTCTCCAAACGGTAGATACATCTTGCCCTCTGAGGCAATGCTTCTGCCTGTAAATAGATATAGATCCTCTGCAAAGAAAGTAGGATTGATGTGAGACGCCCCGATGTCTGCCCAGTCTAGTATCTGCTCTGACTGCCAATGGCTGTAAGTCAGTGAGCTTGGCGCGGCTTCACGTGAGGGGAGCTGAGGCATGTTAACCAGACCATAGATTCCTTCTCTTTTTGCGGCGATCGCAACATTCATCGTAGCTTCTAGTAATTTGTCGGCGGGCGGATAGACAAAATATACTCTTTTGACACCCTTCATTGCAGCTTCAAGAGAGGAAATATCTAGAAAGTCTCCCTCTACTACTTCTGCTCCAAGCTCTGAGAGTAGTTTGGAACGTTCATCTAATCTGTGAACAAAGGCGCGGACGGGATAGCCTTTCTCTAATAACTGTTCTACTACCGGCGCTCCTGTGTTTCCTGTTGCTCCTGTGACTAAAATAAGTGGTTTTGACATTTTAATTCCTCCTAATACGCGTATATACACGTATATTGTTTAACCTTTATGATGTAGGTATTAAAAAAAGGATTCATGGGTTAACAAAAATTTTTCTGTATTGTGTTTATAATTTAAGTGTAATCTGAGCAGAGCTTAAATCTTTGCTACAACTTCAAGGAGCGCAGTAATCTTTCTGTCATTATTAAGATCCCAGATAGCCATTACAGAATAGTCTTATTTGGTGTCTTCATTTTTTATGGTCAGAAATATGTACGAGACTACAACCCTGCCATTAACTTCAAACAGATCGAATAATTTCGAAAGTTAGACAGATAAGCAGTAAGTTATGGTATTCCTATCGTACAATTGAATTCACCTTCAAGACCATCAACCTCAAATATACCTATGGGTCTTCCAGTCATCTCGTCGACTGCTATGTTTGTCATCAAGCCGGGCTGAGGATCTTCAAAACCAACTCGAATGTCTTCACAGCTCAGTGTTTCGCAATCAATAATAGTACAGCTTCTTAGATCCCTGTCATAAATATCAGGATCTCTACTAGAACAACTAGTATTAGTACAACCAACAACTAGTTCTTCAGCAGGGCAATTCGTATTTGCAAAACTCTCTATAAATTCATCAAAGTTGCAAGATCCATTGCCGTTATCATCGCAAGCTGTGAAACTAAATAAGAAAAGAACTGAAACTACTAATAATATTTTTTTCATCTGTAATTCTCCTTGAAATCTGAAAAAGTTGGTATATAAAAAGTTAATGAAAAAATAACATACCATATAATGTTCAAACTTATCATATTTTCTATTATTATCCTAGTACTTTGGTAATTAAGTCATATATCATTGTTATTAGTTGTATATAATGAATTTGAGGGGGATCATGATGGCGTTTAACAATTTATTGGGATATAAGATAATAGATTTAGAATTTCTCCGTACTGTGGGGATGCCGGGGATGCCGACACACAGGCCCGTGTTTGGATACGAACTTGTCCATCCTCATAAAGATTCAGACCCCAAAATTCAAGGAGTACGCTCTAGCGCCTGGGGGAGCATTACGGGAAACGAGCACTCTGGCACACATGTGGACGCGTTTTGTCATCAGGCAGAGAGTGGTGTTATGCACGGCGGTTTTGAAGTTACCCCGGAG
>SPCL01000168.1 GCA_004525335.1 Thermodesulfobacteriales bacterium | reverse complement strand
GGAGTCGATCGTATCATCATACAAAAATTATATTTTCCCGAAGTGGGATGTTAGTGAAATTATATTTAGCGGCGGCGGGTGTAATAATCCAATTCTAATGGAGAGTTTAAGTGAAAAGCTCAATCCCTTAAGGATTAGTAGATCTGATGAGTACGGTATACCATCGGATGCAAAAGAAGCTGTAGCGTTTGCTGTGCTGGCAAACGAATTGATATCCGGCAATACAAATAATCTCCCAGGAGTTACCGGGGCTCAAAGAAAAGTGCCTCTGGGTAAAATTGCTCTGGGTAGATCAGAATTATAGTTAACATCCAATTACTAAAATGAGTGCGATGGATATAAACAATCTAGGTATAGCTCAAAAAATAGGGCAGGTAATTATGCCCAGGATTGATTTCAACGATCCTGAGTCCATACCTAGGGCCAAAAGGCTTGTAGAGGATTGCGAAGTAGGTGGATTCATTATTTTTAACGGTAAGCGGGATATTGTATCCAAAACAACCCAAGAGCTTCAGTCTATTTCCAACATACCGCTTCTTTTTGGATGCGACGCTGAAAGGGGTTTGGGTCAGATAGTTTCTGATATGACTCTTTTTCCTTTTACCATGTCACTTGGCGCAGCCGATGATGTAGATTTGGTTTACAATCAGGCTTCATTCATAGCTAAGGAAATGAAGGAGTGCGGGCTAAATTTGCTCTTTGCACCTATTGCGGATATTAATAGCAATCCCGATAACCCGATCATAAACATGAGATCTTATGGAGATGACGCAGATTTGGTTTCACGTTTATGCGCTGCATTCATTCAAGGAGCGCAGGATAATGGTGTTTTAGCTTGCGCAAAACATTTTCCCGGACATGGTCGCACAGGTGTTGATTCCCATGTTGACCTCCCTGTCTTACATACCGCCTTAGAAACTCTTCACAGTAGCGACTTAATACCTTTTCAGAGGTCTATAGAGGCCGGTGTAGCGTCTATAATGACCGCTCACATAGCTTTCCCCGATATTGGAGATGGAAATGCTGTAACGATCTCAAAAGGGCTAGTTTCAGATGTGCTCAGGGATGAAATGGGGTTTCAGGGTTTCGTTATTACAGATTCTCTCCATATGGAGGGTATTATCAAACTAGGAAGTGAAGAATATATAGCAAAAAAGGCACTTAACGCAGGCTGTGACATCATCTTAGATCCCCAGGACCCGATTACATTAGTTCAAAATCTTAGTAATTCGGAGTTAGATTCAAGCCAATTGAATTCAAAAGTTGAGAGATTGCTATCAATGAAAGAAGAGTTCTTTACTCAGGATGCTTCATTTAATGCCAGCAATAAAGAAAATGGGATAAAACTAAAAGAGCGGATTGCCAGAGAATCGGTTTGTTTGGTAAGAGGGGAGTCGCTTAGATCGAAAAAAGCCATTGTCTATACTTTTGATGTTACCGATTCTATTAATGAAATCTCTACGAAGTTTACCAAGAGCTTAGAAGAAAATGGACTAAATTTGCACAGAATATCGGTATCTCTTAATGATGATATTACGATAATAGAAAACATTTCAGAGGATAGTGCTATAATCTGTCTTGTCTATACAACAATCGGAGCTTGGAAAAAACAATCCAATTTATCCGACAATTTCAAAGCAATACTAAAAAAACTTGAATCTACATCTAGTGAGACAGTTCTAGTCTCGTTTGGTTCGCCATATATAATCCGGGATTTTGATAAATTTAAAAGTATTATCTGCAGTTTTGACAGATTAGATGAATGCCAGGCTGCCGCTGCTGATGTATTGTTAGGCAAATTCCAAGCTACGGGGCACTTGCCTGTAAATCTGGGCTAACAAACGAGGTAATATTTATTTCGCTAATATAAAACTATTTTGTTAAATCTGTGTCAGGTAAATTAGAACTTCAATGCCCGAATCCATTCAGACTGCACTTTCAGCGCTTAGCCCACTGGATTGGGCCATAGTTGTCACCTATCTACTAATATCACTTGGAATTGGTCTCTATTTCACGAAACGTGCAAGCACCAGCATGTCTTCTTATTTTGTATCGGGAAGGAGTCTGCCTTGGTGGATTTTAGGCACATCGGTTGTTGCTACAACTTTTGCTGCAGATACGCCGTTGGCAATCACTGGGTGGATAAGAACAGAGGGGATATGGAAGAACTGGTTTTGGTGGAACTATCTATTCAGCCATGTATTTATCGTACTTGTTTTCGCAAGGCTTTGGCGCAGGGCTGAAGTTATAACTGATAACGAGCTTATAGAGATCCGCTATAGTGGAAAACCTGCAGCATTTCTTAGAGGATTTAAGGCTTTTTATTTCTCAACTATATTTAACTTTGTCGTCATGGGGTGGGTTATAAGCGCGATGGCGAAGGTGTTTAAAGTATTTCTTGGAATCGACACAACCATTGCAATTGTCATCTGTATTTCTATTGCGTTTTTTTATACTATGATGTCAGGCCTCTGGGGAGTTGCTCTTACAGATTTACTTCAATATTCTATTGCAATTTTTGGAACGATAGTATTGACATGGGTAGTGATTGGGTCTCCCGAAATAGGAGGCTTTTCGGGATTTATAGATAAGCTTGGCAATATTGATGAGGAGCATATCTCATTTTTTATGACTCCATCAAGAGGGGATCCGGTGAGCGCGGGATTTTGGGACTCGAGCTTTTTTGCCTTTCTTGTTTATGTAAGCATTATTTGGTGGTCTTCTCATAACGCTGACGGAGGGGGATATTTCATACAGCGCATTAACTCTGCTAAAAACGAGCGTCATGCAGTTCTAGGTGCTGCGTGGTTTGCCGTTAATAACTATATAATACGTCTCTGGCCTTGGGTTCTGGTAGCATTGGCCACACTTATTATCTATCCCCGGGTTCAGGATTACGGCGGTGATAATGAAGCAATGTATCTGGTAGTAATAAGGGACTACTTGGGCTCAGGTTTAAAAGGACTTCTTTTTGTTACTTTCCTTGCAGCATTTATGTCGACTCTATCAACCCAGCTTAACTGGGGCGCCTCATATTTAATGAACGATATATATAGACGCTTTATAAAGACCGATGCTTCGGAGAGCCATTATATTTTAATTTCAAGGTTTGCCACTCTTCTTTTAACTGTTCTTGCCGGATTTTTTGCATTTTATATCACCAATATCGGGAAAGCCTGGATCTTTCTCTGGGCCATGAGCGCTGGGGTGGGATTGGTCTTAATATTGAGATGGTTCTGGTGGCGGATAAACGCTTGGTCTGAGATATCTGCTTTATCGGCGTCACTATTAACAATATTAATTGTGTTTATTTATACGAAAACACAGGGTGTTCCATTAGAGCTAAAGCATCAGATACTAGTTGTCCCTGTTTCTATAATAACCTGGATTGTCGTTACATTTTTAACTAAACCCGAACCGGTTGAGACACTTGCAGCATTTTATAAAAGGGTACGACCATGGGGGTGGTGGAAGCCTGCTAGCGAGATCCATCCTGAGATTGTACGTCCCCGGTTTCTGCCTGTAATTTATAATTGGCTATTAGGTGTCGGCTTCCTTTTGTTTGGCATGATTGGGGTTGGGAAAGTTCTTTTAGGAAATTTTTATTTTGGGGGAGCGTGTATAATAATTTCTATAATTTCAGGTATTTTAGTCTATAGAAGAATGAGGGATGAATTAAAAGAGACTTTATGACTTCCCAAAATTTCTGATTATGTTATAACTTATTGTCCTAAGGGCAAATAAATATGGCTATTAAAATAAAACTACTAAAACATCCTGAACTAACTTGGTTTGAGAAACTTTATATACCTCAGATATTAAGCGGTTTACTAATAACTATAAAGCATTTAATTCGCTTTAAGCCGATCACTATTCAGTATCCAGAAGAAGTGAAAGAGCTTCCTGAAAGATACAGGGGTCTTCATGTGATGCCTGCTGATGATGATGGGGAGATAAGATGTGTTGCGTGCAAGCTTTGTGAGGTTGCATGTCCTACTCAGGCTATATCTATCGTAGCTGAGGCTGCAGATGATTACGGGATTGAGAGAAGACCCAAAGTCTTCAATATCGATTTTATGAGATGCGTCTTTTGCGGATTTTGTGTAGAAGCTTGTCCAGTTGATGCGCTTAGGATGGGAATGAAGTATGAGCTATCTTCTTATAACAGAGCCGGCTTGGTTCACACAAAAGAAGTTTTCTTTGACCCTAATGTGAAAAGCCATGCTCCAAGAGATAACGCAAATTATCTTTATGAAATGGGCAAAGGG